>NZ_JBEZJP010000234.1:0-12265 GCF_040653175.1 Actinomadura sp. NPDC048032 | reverse complement strand
GGGACGGCGGGCCCGAACTTTGCCAGACTTGATCGCATGGTCATGGCAGGAGGGCGACGGTTCACCGGGGAGCGTGTCAGGGGAGTGCCCGACGAACGCGGGGTGCCCGGAGGGATGGACGGACGTTGCAGAAGGACGACTCGGCTGACATGACCGCACTGGTACGACTCCGGCTCGACATCTCCTACGACGGGTCGGACTTCGCGGGCTGGGCGAGGCAGCCGAACCAGCGGACCGTCCAGGGCGTCATCGAGGACGCGCTGGCCCGGATGCTGCGGCTGGACCCGCCCCCCATGCTCACCGTCGCCGGCCGCACCGACGCGGGCGTCCACGCCCGAGGCCAGGTCGCCCACCTCGTCGTCCCCGTCGCCGCCTACTCGGCGATCAACGGGACGATGCCGCGCCGCCTCGCCGGGCTGCTGCCCCCGGACGTGCGGGTGTGGCGCGTGTCGATCGCCCCGGAGGGGTTCGACGCGCGGTTCTCCGCGCTGTCGCGGCGCTACGTGTACCGGGTGTGCGACAACCCGTTCGGGGTGGAGCCGCTGCGCCGCCACGACGTGCTGTGGCATCCCCGTCCCCTGAACCTCGGCCTGATGAACGAGGCCGCCCGCAGGCTGGTCGGCGAGAACGACTTCGCCGCGTACTGCCGCAGGCGGGAGGGCGCGACGACGATCCGGGAGCTGCTGCGCTACGAGTGGGCGCGCGACGACCGCGACCCGCATCTCGCGCTCGCCACCGTGGAGGCCGACGCGTTCTGCCACTCGATGGTCCGCGCGCTGGTCGGCGCGCTGCTGATGGTGGGGGACGGGCGGCGCGAGGTCGAGTGGCCCGCGCAGGTGCTCGCGGCGCGCGTCCGCGACTCGGGCGTGAACGTGGCGCCCGCGCACGGCCTGTCGCTGGAGGAGATCCGCTACCCCGAGGACGAGAGCCTGGCCAGGCGGGCCCAGGAGACCCGCCGCGTCCGGACGCTGAACGCCACGGCCGCCGCGGCGTCCGCCGACCAGCCGGCGCCGCCCGGCGGCGCCGTGCACCGGCAGGGCTGCTGACCCCGCGGTCCCGGGGCCGGGCCTACGGGCTCAGCCGCGGGACCGCGCCACGATCGGGCGCAGGTCGTAGTCGAGGAACAGCTGCGCCGCCTTCTTGATCGTCGGGTCGCCGGGCTTGGCCTTCTTCCCGTTCGCCCACTGGACGTAGGCGTAGGCGACGTACCGGCCGCGCACGGTCGCGGCCGCGTACCCGCCGGCCTGGTCGATGTCGGGGGACCGCTTGCCCGCCATGCCGCGGAACCACTCGTAGCGGGCGGGGTCGCCCGCCTTGCTCACGGCGATCGCGGCCGCCTTCGTCGGCATCACCGCGATGCCGGAGGTGACGGCGAGCTTGGTCTGCGGGTCGATGTAGGTGGCGCGGACGATCTTGCGGCACTGGTCCTTGCGGAGGGCCGCGAGCATGGAGCCGCGGGCCGCGTAGGTGACGTCCCGGTTGAGCGACCAGCGGTCCCGCAGGTACGTCCGGTCGCCGAACCGGATGGTCTCGGTCGGGAAGACGTCGCGGAACGTCAGGTCGGCGGTGTCGGTCTTCTCGTTGCTGATGTCCACGGGGGCGGCGGCCGTGGCGGACGGTGTGACCGCGGGCGTGGTCTGGGCCGCCGCGGGGGCCTCGGGGGTCTTGCCCTTCTTGCCGCGGTCGCCGTCCGAGCCCGTGCCGCCGATGAGGAACAGGGCCCCGACCGCGGCGAGGATGACCGCGGCGACGCCGCCGATCAGCACCGAGCGTCCCTTGGCGCCACCCCGGCCGGTGACGGGCATGCCCTGCGGGGGGCGTCCGGGCGGCGGGGCGTCGGCGGGGGCGGCGCCCTCGGCGTGGAAGAGCGGCGTGCTCCCCTGGTCGGCGCCGGCCGGGCCCACCGCGGCCGGATCGGTGTGCGGGAACGGGCCGCTTCCGGTGGGCGGGACGACGCCGGGCGGGAGGATGGCGTCCGGGACGAGCACGGGCGCGAGCGAGGCGGCGTCCTCCGCCTCCTTGGCCTTCTCGAACGCCGAAAGCGACGCGGGGATGTCCGTCGCGGTGTCGGTCACGGCGGGGTGGTCCACGGTGGCCTCGGTCTCTGGTGTGACGGCCCCCGCGGCCTCGCCTCGCGGCGTCGCGTCCCGGAACCCGCCCTCGGGCGGGATGGGCGGAAAGCCTTCGGGGTCGGTCTCGTCGGGGGAGATCGGGGGCTTGACGATCGGATCGGCGGGGACGGCGCCGCGGGAGTCGACGCGCGGGACGCCCCTCCCGGCGACGAGCGTCCCGGGCGGCGCCGAGGCGACGTGGGGAGCGGCGGGGACCTCGGAGAGGCGGGGCGTCTCGGAGGCGGAGGCGCCGGCCTCGTCCTGGACCTCCTCGGTGAGGGCGTCCTCGACGACGGGCGCCGACAGCATCTCCGGCGCGGCGGCCTGCTCGGCCGACGGGGCCGCGTCCGCGGACTCCGCGGCCCACCAGGGGGCCTCCAGCCCGAAGGCGGGGAGCTTGAGGGGAGCGGCCTCGCCGGCCTGCTCGCCGGGCTCCCGTGCGTCTCTAGGTCCAGACATAAGCAGTGAGGGTAGTCATGGGGGTCACTTCTGGAGGGGCTTGCCTTCGGTCTCCCGGTAGTGCAGCGCCATTGCCAGGTTGCTGCCCTTCACCAGCTGGGTGCCGAAGACCTGGACCGCGGCATGGTACTTGCTGGAGATCTTCTTGCCGTCCGGCCGCTGCACCCACGTCATGATGACGTAGTGGCCGCGCGCCTGCGAGGTGCCGAGCGCCTCGCCCTTGCCGATGTTCTTGCTGACGCCCGTGCCGGGCAGCGACACCAGGAACGCGTCCTTGGCGGCGGCGGCCTTGACGGCCTTCTTGGCGGCGGCCTCGGTCTGCAGGTTGAACACGCCGACCGTGCCGACGAGGGAGCCGTTGCTGAGCGCGTAGGTGGCCCGGAGCACCTGGGTGCAGCGCCCCTTCTTGAGCGCCGCGGCCAGGGTCGTGCCGCCGACGGCGCCGGCGCAGGTCTTCTTCCCGGCGGCGGCCGTCCGCACGTACTTGTGGCTGCCCGCCTTGAACGTCGCCTTGCCGAAGATCTCCTTGAGGGTCAGCGGCACGGGGTCGGTGGTGCGGCTCTGCAGCTTCACCGGGGTCAGGACGGGCTGCGTGGGGGTCGGCGTGGCCTGCGGCTGCTGGGACGCGGCCTGCGTCGGCTTCGGCTTCGGCTTGGAGTCGCCCTTGAGCATCGACGACAGCCCGACGCCGCCGCCGATGAGGAGGATCCCGGCGACCGCGGCGCCGCCGATGATCAGCGGCAGGTTGCGGCGGCGCTCGGGCGCGCCGGACGGTCCGGGCGGCATGCCCTCGTAGGAGCCGAAGCCGCCCTCGCCGGGGCCGTTCTCGCCGAAGCCGCCGCCGGCGGGGGACTCGGCGCCCCACGCGGGCGGCTGGTCGGACCAGGCCGCGGTCCGCTCGCCGGGCGCCTCGCCGCCGGGCGCACCGCCGGGCGCGCCGCCACCGTAGGAGGGACCGCCGAACGCGTCATTGCCGAACTTCTCTTGGCCGAACGTGTCGTCGCCGAAGCCGCCCCCGCCGAACGCCGGCGGCGCGCCGGGGCCCTCGTCGCGCGGGGCGAAAGGGGATTCGTCGTTGTCGTGGCCGTACGGCGGCGCTTCGGCTCCGGGTCCGTACGGCGCGTGCGGCGACTGCCGGGGAGGCCAGTCGCCGGGTTTGCCTTGATCGCCCGGATAACCCATGGGTTGGACCTTACCGTTCCTCGTTCAGGGCTCTGGACCTTCGCGACACCCACCATGACATGGGGGCGAACCGGACGCCGGTGATTTGCCGAAGGTCGCGTCCCCGCCGGGCGGGGGCGGTCACTTCCAGCCGAAGTCCTGCGTCCACAGCCGCCCGCCGGACCCCGAGGCCATCCCGACGCCGATGGCGCGCAGCCCGCAGTTCAGGATGTTGGCCCGGTGGCCGGGGCTGTCCATCCAGCCCTTCACGACGGCCGACGCGGTCGGGTAGCCCTTGGCGATGTTCTCCGCCCCGGGGCTGCTGTATCCGGCGTCCTCCATCCGCTTCCACGGGCTGTCGCCGTTGCGGGACGTGTGGTCGAAGTAGTCGTTGGCCGCCATGTCCGCCGAGTGCTTGCGGGCCGCGGTGACGAGCCGCGCGTCGGTGCGCAGCGCGGGGCAGCCGTGCTTGGCGCGTTCGGCGTTGGTGAGGGACACCACGCTCGCCTCGGGACCGGACGAGCCCCCGGTACCGGAGCCGCCGGAACCGCCTCCCGGAGTCCTGCTCGCGCCCGGCGCCGACGGAGCGTCCGACCCGGGGGACCTCTTGGACTTCGAGGGCTTGGCGGACGCGCTCTTCGGCGGGTGGATCACCTTCAGCGGCGGCGTCTGCTCCTCGGCGGTCGGCGCGGGCGAGGCGCCGGTCCGGCCGCCGCCCGCCCCCGTCCCGGAACCGGAACCCGACCCGGTTCCGGAGCCCTTGCCGGTCGCGGCGAGCGGGTCGCTCTGCGGACCGGCCGGGACCTCCACGGTCGGGCTGTGCCGCGATCCGGAGGCGGACGTCCGCTCCGACCGGAACTGGGGCAGGACGAGCCGGTCGATCACGACGCCGGTGCCGATGGCGAGGGCGGACGCGGTGGCGGCCACGACGATCCCCTTCGCGCCCTTCTTCTTGGGGCGCTTCCCGCGCGGCGGGCGGCCGTTCCAGAACGCGTCGCCGTCGCCAGGCGACCGGTCGGCGGGCGGGGGCTCCCGGCGGGCGCGTCGCGGGCCGCTCGCGACGAGTTCGTCGCGGTAGGGAGGGACACCGGGCCGCGGGGGAACGCCGCGCGACGCGGAGGCGTCGCGCCCGGAGGGGCCGGGGCGCCCGGCGTGGCCGGGTCGGCGGCCTCCGGCGGGATCGGCTGGTCTGCGGGGAGTGGTCAGCGGGGGCTCCCGGGTGCGGGCCGGCGTGAGCCGGCGTGGACCGGTCGCCCGGCACCATATCCCGACATAGACCCTCTGTTATAGAAATGAATCCAGAAAGAGCCGATCCGCCACGAAGTGTGATCGTCACGGTGCTGAACGTCCACTTCCTGGCATTCAAGTCATGCGGCATACTGGACCCGCGGCTGGAAGCGCCACGGCGGCTCGTTTTGACCCGTGTGCGCATGGCCGAGTATCCTGCGTGTTTGTTGTGTGCGTCGGCGCCTGCTCGCTGCAGGCGGGAGGCGCGACGACCTGTCGGTGTGTCCCCATCATGTGCCCCCGTGGCCGCGTGCGGGCCCCGGCATCCCGGAGCGCCGGGTCGGATGATCCTCTGATCGGCGCGAGCAGGATTCCGCTGCCAGGAGGCACCCGTCCGCGAGGACGGGTGGAGGATCGAAACCGCTGAGAGTCGACGAGAAACGAAGGCTTACGACCGTGCGCACGTACACCCCTAAGCCCGCTGACGTCCAGCGTCAGTGGTACGTCATCGACGCGACCGATGTCGTGCTGGGCCGTCTCGCCAGTCAGGTCGCACAGCTGCTCCGGGGTAAGCACAAGCCGATCTACGCCCCGCACCTCGACACCGGTGACTTCGTCGTCATCGTGAACGCCGACAAGGTGGCGCTGTCGGGCAACAAGCTGGAGCAGAAGCGCGCCTACCGGCACTCCGGCTACCCGGGCGGTCTGCGCTCGGTGAGCTACGGCGACCTGCTGGCCAAGCACCCCGAGCGGGCCGTCGAGAAGGCGATCAAGGGCATGCTGCCCAAGAACTCCCTCGGCCGGAAGATGTTCGGCAAGGTGAAGGTCTACGCCGGGCCGGACCACCCGCACCAGGCGCAGAAGCCGGTCCCGTTCGAGATCACCCAGGTCAGCCAGATCAAGAAGTGACGCCCGCGCACGAGCCGATCGTGCGCGACCCGGAAGCAGAGGCCGCCGGGGCACCCGCCTGACGGGCCAGCCGCCCTGGCTAGAACACCCCAAGGAGAACCGTGGACGACACCACCGGCGCCGAGCAGGCCGCCGAGATCGACTCGTACGAGGAAGCGCCCTCCGAGTACAGCACCGAGACCCCCGAGGCCGCCGGCGAGAGCTACCTCGGCCAGCCGGTCGCCACCGGCCCCGCGGCCGGCACCGGCCGCCGCAAGCAGGCCATCGCGCGGGTCCGCATCGTCCCCGGCAGCGGCCAGTGGAAGATCAACGGCCGCACCCTGGACCAGTACTTCCCGAACAAGGTGCACCAGCAGATCGTGAACGAGCCGTTCGTGCTGCTGGGCCTGGAGGGCCAGTTCGACGTGCTCGCGCGCGTGAACGGCGGCGGCACCACCGGCCAGGCCGGCGCGCTGCGCCTCGGCATCTCCCGCGCGCTGCAGTTCGCGAACATCGAGCACCGCCCGGCGCTGAAGAAGGCCGGCTTCCTCACCCGCGACGCGCGGGTGCCCGAGCGCAAGAAGGCCGGTCTCAAGAAGGCCCGCAAGGCTCCGCAGTACAGCAAGCGTTGATCGACGGCACGAGCCGTCGCACCCCGTGGCTTCTCCGCAGCCGGCCCGTACGGCCGGCGCACCCGGGTGCGGCGGCTCGTCCGCTTTTCCGGGTGTCCTCTCCCTGTTTTCCGGAACCTTCTCTCTGATCGGGAGTTGAACTGTGGCTCGTCTGTTCGGGACCGACGGCGTGCGCGGACTCGCCAACCGAGACCTGACCGCCCCGCTCGCCATGGACCTGTCCGTCGCGGCGGCGCGGGTGCTGGGGGAGCAGGGCGCGTTCAAGGGGCACCGCCCGGTCGCGGTGGTCGGCCGCGACCCCCGCGCCTCGGGCGAGTTCCTGGAGGCCGCCGTCGTGGCGGGCCTCGCGAGCGCCGGGGTGGACGTGCTGCGCCTCGGCGTCCTGCCGACGCCCGCGGTGGCGCACCTGACCCACGCCCTGGACGCCGACCTCGGCGTGATGCTGTCGGCCTCGCACAACCCGGCCCCCGACAACGGGATCAAGTTCTTCGACCGCAGCGGCTACAAGCTCCCCGACGAGCTGGAGGACCGCGTCGAGGCGCGGCTCGGCGAGGCGTGGAAGCCGCCGACCGGAGCGGGCGTCGGCCGTGTCCGGGAGGCGCACGGCGCGGTCGAGCAGTACGTCGCGCACCTGCTGACCACGGTCCCGGTGTCGCTGGACGGCCTTCGCGTCGTGATCGACTGCGCCAACGGCGCGTCCAGCGACGTCGCCCCGGAGGCGCTGCGCCGCGCGGGGGCCGAGGTCATCACGATCGGCACGGCCCCCGACGGGCTGAACATCAACTCCGGCTGCGGCTCCACGCACCTGGAGGCGCTGCAGCGCGCCGTCCGCGAGCACGGCGCGGACGCCGGCATCGCCAACGACGGCGACGCCGACCGGTGCCTGGCGGTGACCGCGGGCGGCGAGGTCGTCGACGGCGACCAGATCATGGCGATCCTGGCCCTGGACCTGCGGGAGGCCGGAGCCCTCGCCGCCGACACGGTGGTCGCGACCGTGATGTCGAACCTCGGCTTCAAGCTGGCCATGCGCGAGGCGGGCATCACCGTCGTGGAGACGGCGGTCGGCGACCGGTACGTCCTGGAGGCGATGAAGGAGGGCGGCTTCGGCTTCGGCGGCGAGCAGTCCGGCCACGTCATCATGCTGGACCACGCGACGACCGGGGACGGCGTCCTCACCGGGCTGCACCTGCTCGCCGCGATGGTGCGCCGCGGTCGCCCGCTCGACGAGCTGGCCAAGGTGATGACGCGGCTGCCGCAGGTCCTCATCAACGTGAAGGACGTCGACAAGGACCGTGCCAAGACCTCTCCCGAGCTGGCCGTCGCCGTCTCCGCCGCCGAGGCCGACCTCGGCGACACCGGCCGCGTCCTGATCCGCCCGAGCGGCACCGAACCGATGGTGCGCGTGATGGTGGAGGCGGCGTCCGAGACGCAGGCTCAGGCGGTGGCCGAGCACCTCGCCGGCGTGGTCCGCGCGACCCTCGGCTAGCCGGACGCGCACGGCCGGACGGGCACGGGCCCGCCCGGCTAGCGCTCGTCGATCTCCAGCCGGCCGACCTTGAGGTGCCTGATCTCGACGGTCCCGGCCTGGAGATGGTCGACGACCGCCCGCTTCACGACGAGCCTGCCGATCGCGACCGCGCCGACCGCGACGGCGCCGAGGGCCATGGCCCCGAGCGCCAGGGAGCCGAGCCCGTTCCCGGCCCGCAGCGTGAGGCCGGTCGCGGACGCGCCGGTCACCTCCGCACCGGTCGCCCGCGCCCCCACGCCCCGCTCCGTCCGCACCCGCGGCCGCTCCTGCCCGGCGCTCTCCACGTCCTTCTCGGCGTCCTCGCCGCGCGCTTCGCTCATGGCACGAGCCTACGGCCCACCGGCAGCACCGCCGTCCGACGGCACTACCGGCCCACGGCACTACCGGCCCACGGCACTACCGGCCCACGGCACTACCGGTCAGTGCCACCGCCCTTCGGCGGCACTGCCGTCCGACGGCACTTCCGGTCAACGGCAGCGCCGGTCGGTGGTGTGGCCGGTCGGTGGTGCGGCGGTCAGCAGCGGGCGAGGAAGTCCTGGAGCGCGTCGTGGTCGGAGCGCGTCACCGGCAGGGAGTACTTCTTCGCCACCGCGACGTACTTGATCGCGTAGACGCACTGGAACCCCTTCTGGGGCTTCCACTCGCCGGGGCCGGAGTCGCTCTTGTCCCGGTTGGGCACGCCCCAGACGGCGAGCAGGTTGTCGTGGTCGTTGGCGAACTGCTCGCGCCTGTCCTCGCTCCAGCGGGACGCGCCCATCCGCCAGGCGAGGGCGAGCGGGTAGACGTGGTCGATCTGGACCTCGGCGGCGTCCTTCTTCTCGAAGGCGATCTGCTTGCCGCTGTAGGGGTCGTCCAGCTTCCCAGCGAGCACGATGCAGCGGCCCTTCTTCTCGACCTTCGTCAGGTCGCGGGCGAGGACGTCGTTGCGCTGGTCGCAGCCGTTGTGGTCGGTGTCCTTCCAGCGTGTGCCGAACCGGTCGCGCCGGTAGCCGCCGCGATCACCCTCGGACGCGACCCGGAGCCCGGACAGGTTCTTGCGGGCCTTGGCCTCGTCGCCGGAGGCGGGCTTGGTCGAGCCGGACGAGGGCGATCCCGACTCCGAGAGGCCCACATCGCCCTCGCAGCCCGCCGTCGCCAGCGGGACGGCGAGCGCGAGGCCCGCCGCGGCCGTCCGCGCGGCCTTCAACAGCACCGGCGCCTGTTTCATGACTTCACCGTCCTGGGGGGAGTTTCTGAGCGTTTTTGCCAACTTGAAGGCAAATAATCGATCAAACATTCTGGCCTGGGCTTCCTCCGGCCGGGCTCGTGACCCACCACCGCGACGCTTACGGCACGATTGGCCCGTGTTGCATCTGAGAGCGATCGTTCCGGCCGACCGCACGGAAGCGGTCTGCAAGGAGCTGGCGGGCTGCGCCGGCGCCACCAACGTCGTCGTGATCGAGGGCGCCGCCCGGGCCCCGCGCGGCGACCTCGTCACCGCCGACATCGCCCGCGAGTCGGCCAACGAGGTGCTGGACGCGCTGCGCGGCCTCGACGTCGACCGGGACGGGTCGATCGCCCTCGACAAGGTCGACCTGACGCTGTCGGACCGCGCCGAGGTGGCCAAGGACCTGGCTCCGGGGCACGGCGACGACGCCGTCGTCTGGGAGGAGCTGGACCGGCAGGTCAGCGAGGGAACCGCGCTGACCTGGTCGTTCGTGGCGTTCCTCGTGCTCGCCACGCAGCTCGCCGCGATCGCGGCGCTGATCGACTCGCCGGTGCTGGTGGTCGGCGCCATGGTCCTCGGACCGGAGTTCGCGGCCATCGCGGCGATCTGCTATGGGCTCGTCCGGCTCCAGCCCGGACGCATCGTGCACGCGATCCGGGCGCTGGTCATCGGCTTCGCCGTGGCGATCGCCGTCACCTACGTGTGCGCGCTGGCCGCCCGGTGGACCGGGGTGATCGAGCTGGACCGCCTGCCGGACGAACGCCCGCTCACCGCGTTCATCTACAGCCCGGACCGCTGGTCGTTCATCGTCGCGCTGCTCGCCGGCGCCGCGGGCGTGCTGTCGCTCACCGCGGGCAAGTCGTCGGCGCTGGTCGGGGTCTTCATCTCGGTCACCACCGTGCCGGCGGCGGGCAACCTCGCGGTCGCGATGGCGCTCAAGCACGGCAGCGAGATCAACGGGTCGCTGCTCCAGCTGGGCGTGAACGTCGCCGGAATGATCATCGCGGGGACGCTGACCCTGCTCCTGCAGCGGGCCGTGTGGGCCGTCGTGCTGCGGCACCGCGGCCGAAGGAACGCGATGCGGGGGACTTAGGTCGCCTCCGGCATCGGACCAAAGGCTGCCCCTGATCGCCCTTGAGGGTGACGTGCCATGCGGGGCCAGCCGCTAGGTTCGACGGTATGCCCATCATCGCCACCCAGGGCCTGACGATGAGGTTCCCCCGGGTGACCGCCTTGGACGACCTCTCCGTGGCCGTCGAGCCCGGAGTCGTCGGCCTGGTCGGCGCCAACGGCGCCGGCAAGTCGACGCTCATCAAGATCCTCCTCGGGCTGCTGCCGCCCACCTCCGGGACCGCGACCGTGCTCGGCCTCGACATCGCGCGCGAGGGCCTGCGGATCCGGGAGAGCGTCGGGTTCATGCCCGAATACGACTGCCTGCCGCCGGACGTGTCCGCGACCGAGTTCGTCGTGCACATGGCCCGGATGTGCGGGCTGCCGCCGACCGCGGCCCGCGAGCGCGCCGCCGACACGCTGCGGCACGTCGGCCTGTACGAGGAGCGCTACCGTCCCATCGGCGGCTACTCGACGGGGATGCGCCAGCGGGTGAAGCTCGCGCAGGCCCTCGTCCACGACCCGAAGCTCGTCTTCCTGGACGAGCCCACCAACGGCCTCGACCCGGCCGGACGCGACGAGATGCTCGACCTGATCCGCCGGATCGGCACCGAGTTCGGGATCAGCGTCCTGGTCACCTCGCACCTGCTGGGCGAGCTGGAGCGGGTCTGCGAGCACGTCGTCATCGTCGACGGCGGGAAGCTGCTGCGCTCCCAGGCCGTCGAGGCGTACACGGCCGAGAGCGGCGTGCTCACCGTCGAGGTGGACGAGGGGCGCGACACGCTCGGGCAGCACCTCTACGACCAGGGCGTGGCCGTCCGTCCGGAGGGCCGGTTCCTCGTCGTGGACATCGCCGGCGAGCAGACCTACGACCTGGTCCGCGACGGCGTCGCCGAGCTCGGGCTCCGGCTGATCCGGATGGAGCAGCGCCGCCACCACATCGAAGAGGTCTTCCAGACGCCGCCCGCCCCGCAGGCCCTGGCCGCGGGGGTCGAGCCCGGCGGCGCGCAGCCCGGAGACGTGCAGCAGGGAGCGCCGCGATGAGCACCAGCACGATCCACGACATCGGCTACCGGCACTACGAGGGGCGCCGCAACGGCCGCGCGTACGTGCTGCGGTCGCTGTACGTGCACAATCTGCGCGCCGCCTACGGTCTCGGCCGTCCCGCGCGGGCGAAGGTGATGCCCTTCCTGCTGGGGGCGATCATGCTGCTGCCGGCCGCCGGGTCGGTCGCGGCGTTCGCGTTCACCAAGCAGGAGGACGCGCTGTTCCGCTACTCCTCCTACGCCAACATCATGCAGGTCATCGTGGCGATCTTCCTGGCCACGCAGGCGCCGGTGCTGGCCTCGCGGGAGGTGCGCTTCCACGTCATCCCGCTGTACTTCTCGCGCCCCGTCGGCCATCTCGACTTCGTGCTGGCGAAGGCCGCCGCGATGGCGACCGCGCTGTTCGCGCTGATGGCGGTGCCGGTCACCGTCCTGTACGTGGGCGGCCTGATCTCCAAGATGCCGGACTCCGGCGAGCAGCTGCTGAAGTACCTCGGCGCGCTCGTCGGCTGCGTGCTGTTCGCGCTCGTCCTGGCCGCCATCGGGATGGTGGTCGCGGCGTTCACCCCGCGGCGCGGGTTCGGGGTCGCGGCGGTCATCGCCGTCTACATGATCAGCGCGGCGTTCGTCGGGGCCGTCCAGGGGATCGCCGAGGCGCAGACGAACTTCACGCTCCAGGGCTGGGCGGGGCTGTTCACGCCGTTCAACCTGGTCGACATCGTCCAGGTGCGGCTGCTGGGCGCCCAGTCGTCGTCCGCCGGGGTCCCGTCCGGAGTGGCCGGCGGGGTGGTCGCCCTCGCGGTGTGCGTCCTGATCGTCGTCGGCTCGATCGCGGTGCTGTACCGCAGGTTCCGGAAGGCGGGCCTCTCTTGATGAGCGAAGCGAACTGGGGGGTG
>NZ_JBEZJP010000233.1:0-12297 GCF_040653175.1 Actinomadura sp. NPDC048032 | reverse complement strand
TATTCTTTCGCCGACCACGCACATCTACTCTGAGGTGGTTACACACTTCCCCCACCCGCCGCACTCCCGATGGGTGTAGTCGCGCGGCGCGACGGGGGCCGCTCCGCGGCCCGGCTGGGTCGCGCCCGCCATCATCCCGGCGCCGGCGAGGCCGCCCGCGGCGAGCGTCGACCCCTCCGCCAGCATCGTGGTGGCCTGGGCCGGGTCGTCCATGCGGGTCTGCCCGGCGCCGCCCGGGCCGCTGCCGATCAGCGCCATCATGATCTGCTGCGCGGTCGGCCGCCGCTCCGGCTCCTTGACCAGGCAGGCCGCGATCAGCCGGTGCAGGTCGGCGGGCACGCCGTCCAGCGACGGCGGCTCGTTCATCACCCGGTTGATCACCGCGACGACGGTGTCGTCGCCGAACGGCGGGCGCCCGGTCGCGGCGAACACCATCGTGGTGGCCCAGGCCCACACGTCCACGGCCTCGGTGAGGGTGGCGCCCGCCACCTGCTCGGGCGCCATGTAGGACGGGGTGCCGATCGCCTTGGTCGCGTTGGTCTGCCCGGTGTCCAGGGCCCGCGCGATACCGAAGTCGATCACCCGGGGGCCGTCCGGGGCCATGATCACGTTGTGCGGCTTGAAGTCGCGGTGCACGATGCCGGCCTGGTGGATCGCGACGAGCGCGGTCGCGGTGCCGATCGCGAGCCGGTCCAGCGGCGCGCCGCTGATCGGGCCGGTCTCGGTGACCTGCTTGTACAGCGACGGCCCCGGCACGTACTCGCTGGCGATGTAGGGCTGGTCGCCCGCGACGTCGGCCTCCAGGACCTGCGCGGTGCAGAACCGCGCGACCTGCTTGGCCGCCTGCGCCTCCCGGACGAACCGGTTGCGCGCCATCGTGTCGCCGGCCAGGTCGGCGCGCAGGAGCTTGATCGCGGCACGGTTCCCGGAGGCGTCGACGCCGCCGTAGACGACGCCCTGGCCGCCCTCGCCGAGCCGGTCGACGATCTCGTAGGAACCGAGCCGCCGGGGGTCACCCGGCTGCAGCTCAGGCATTGACATACTCCTCAGCCCGCGACGACAGAAGTGCTTGGGGAAGCTTTGAGCTTACGCGAGCGCGGACACGGGCACGGGACATTCCCGTCCACCACGCGACGACCCGTGATCATAGAGGGCAGGAGGCCACCGTGCGCCGCAGTTCCGGACCGTCCTGGCAGACTCGGCTGCCATGAGCATCAGCTATCCGCGGCAGAGCGCCCGCACGCGACGGTTCAGCCTCGGCGTCCCGCGCGCCTTCCAGATCGCGCCGGACGGGTCGCGCGTCGCCTTCCTGCGCACCCGCGCCGGCGACGATCCGGTGACCTGCCTGTGGACGCTGGACACCGCCACCGGCGAGGAGGAGTGCGTCGCCGACCCGGCCGCGCTGGACGTCCCCGGCGAGGAGGACCTGCCCGCCGAGGAGCGGGCCCGGCGCGAGCGCGCCCGCGAGCAGGCGGGCGGCATCGTCGGGTACGCGACCGACCGCGCCATGGGGCAGGCCGTGTTCACCCTGGGCGGGCGCCTGTACGCCGTCGACCTCGACACCGCCCTCGTGCGGGAGCTGCCCGCCCGGCCGCCCGTCTTCGACCCGCGCCCCGACCCCGCGGGCCGCCGCGTCGCCTACGTGTCCGGCCGCACGCTGCGGGTCGTGGAGATGGGCGGCGCGGACGACCGCGCGCTCGTCGAGCCCGAGTCCGACCAGGTCTCCTACGGCCTCGCCGAGTTCGTCGCCGCGGAGGAGATGGGCCGGATGCGCGGCCACTGGTGGTCGCCCGACGGCGGGACCCTGCTGGTCGCGCGGGTGGACGAGACGCCCGTGCAGCGCTGGCACATCGCCGACCCGGCCAACCCGGACCGGCAGCCGTCCGAGATCGCCTACCCGGCGGCCGGCACCCCGAACGCCCTGGTTTCCCTGGTGCTGCTGAAGGTGGACGGCGGGCGCACGGCGGTGGCTTGGGACCGCGGCATGTTCCCCTACCTCGTGACCGCCGTCTGGGACCGGCACGGCCTCCTGATCGTCGTGCAGCCCCGCGACCAGCGCTCCCAGCGGGTGCTGCGGGTCGACCCGACCAACGGCGAGACCGCGCTGCTGCACACCGAGCACGACCCCGTCTGGACGGAGGTCATCCCCGGCCTGCCCGTCCGCACGCACGGCGGCGACCTCGTCTGGGCCACCGAGGACGCCGCGACCGACACCCGCCGCCTCACGGTCGCGGGCGAGCCGGTCACGCCCGCCGGCCTCCAGCTGCGCTCCGTGCTCGGCGTGGACGGCGAGTCGGTCCTCTTCACCGCCTGGGAGGAGCCCACCGAGGTCCACCTCTACTCCTACGAGAACGGCGAGGTGACCCGCCTCAGCGAGGGGCAGGGCGTCTTCGGCGGCGCCCGGTCAGGGGGCGTCACCGTGGTCTCGGGCGCGCGGCTGGACCGCCTCGGCTCCCAGGCCGAGGTGCGCACGGCGAACGCGGTCCACCCCGTCGCCTCGTTCGCCGAGACCCCGGTGATCACGCCGCGGGTGGAGTTGCTGCGCGCCGGCGACCGCGAGCTGCGCACCGCCGTCGTGCTGCCCACCGGCTGGGAGCGCGGGGACGGCCGCCTGCCCGTCCTGATGGACCCCTACGGCGGGCCGCACGCGCAGCGCGTCCTCGCCGTCCAGCGCTCGTACTGCGAGGCGCAGTGGCTCGCCGACCAGGGCTTCGCCGTCGTGATCGCGGACGGGCGCGGCACCCCCGGGCGCGGCCCCGCCTGGGAGCGCGCCGTGCGCGGCGACTTCGTCGGCCCCGTCCTGGACGACCAGATCAGCGCGCTGATCGAGGCGGCCCGCAAGCACCCCGCCGCCCTCGACCTCGACCGCGTCGGCATCCGCGGCTGGTCCTTCGGCGGCTGGCTCGCGGCCCTCGCCGTCATGCACCGCCCGGACGTCTTCCACGCGGGCGTCGCCGGCGCCCCGGTCACCGACTGGCGCCTGTACGACACCCACTACACCGAGCGGTACCTGGGCCACCCCGACGAGGAGCCGGAGAACTACGACGACAACTCCCTGCTCGCCAGGGCCGCCGACCTGAAGCGGCCACTGATGATCATCCACGGTCTGGCGGACGACAACGTGGTGGCCGCGCACACCCTGCGCCTGTCCTCGGCCCTCCTGGCCGCCGGCCGCCCGCACACCGTCCTCCCCCTGTCGGGGGTCACCCACATGACCCCGCAGGAAGTGGTCGCCGAGAACCTCCTCCACATCCAGGTCCACTTCCTCAAGGAGGCTCTTCTATGAGCATTTCTCTCCTCCTTCGGGCCTGGCGGCCCTCCATCGTCGATAAACGCGGGCGATCGCTGGCATCGCTCCGGCTCGCCTGGCGGCTCGCTGCGCGATCAGGTTCTCGCAAGCTCGAACCTGCCTTCGGACGCGATCGCAACCATTGAGGTCGTTGCGTGGTCGCGTAGGTGGCTGAGGTCGACCCTCTTAGCTCCTCCAGGAGGCCCAGAGGGCTGCGTAGGAGCCCCGGGCCTCCAGGAGTTCCTCGTGGGTGCCCAGTTCGGTGATGCGGCCGTTCTCCACCACGGCCACGCGGTCGGCGTCGTGGGCGGTGTGGAGGCGGTGGGCGATGGCGACGACGGTCCGGCCGTCCAGGACGGCGGCGAGCGAGCGTTCCAGGCGGCGGGCCGCGCGCGGGTCGAGCAGGGACGTCGCCTCGTCCAGGACGAGCGTGTGCGGGTCGGCGAGGACGAGCCGGGCCAGCGCCAGCTGCTGGGCCTGGGCGGGCGACAGGGGCTCGCCGCCCGAGCCGACGACGGCGTCGAGGCCGGGGCCGTCCCAGTCGACGGCGGCCAGGGCCCGGCGGACGTCGTCGTCGGAGGCGCCCTCGCGGGCCATCACGAGGTTCTCGCGGAGGGTGCCGCGGAACACGTGGTGCTCCTGGGTGACCAGCGCGACGTGGCCGCGCAGGTCGTCCAGGGGCAGCTCGACCAGCGGGACGCCGCCGCCCGCGCCCACGGTGACCGCGCCCGCGCGCGGCCCGTCGACGCCGGCGAGGAGGCGGCCGAGCGTCGACTTGCCCGCGCCGCTGGGCCCCACCATCGCCAGGCGCTCGCCCGGTCTCAGGTCGAGGTCCACGCCGTGCAGGACGTCGTGGCCGCGGCGGTAGGAGTAGTGGACGCCGCGCGCCGCGATCCGCTCCCCGGCGGGGCGGTCCCCGTTCGGCGAGCGGTCGGGCGGGACCTCGCCGACGCCGAGCAGCCGGGCCAGGGACGCGCCGCCGAGCTGGAGCTCGTCCAGCCACTGCATGAGCGTGTCGACCGGTTCGATGAGCTGCTGGGCGTACAGCGTCGCGGCGGTCACCTGCGCGAGCGTGGCCATGCCGTTGATGTAGAGCAGGCCGCCGACGAGCAGCGTCGACACCACGGGCAGGACGAAGCTCATCTCCATCACCGGGAACAGCACCGTGCGCAGCCGCAGCGTGTACCGCTCGACCTCGTAGGACGCCGCGATGTCGGCGTCGCCGCGCTCGTGCCGCCGCTCGGCGAGCCCGAGGGCCTCCACGGTCCGGGCGCCCTGGACGGTCTCGGTCAGCCCGTCGGCGATGCCCGCCCATGCCGCGTTCTCGCGCAGGTAGCCCCTGTGAGCGCGGGGCAGGTACCAGCGCATCACCGCCACCAGCAACGGCACCGCGACCAGGGCGGGAAGCGCGACGAGCGGCCCGTTGACCATCAGCGCGGCGACGGTGAACCCGCCCACGACGATGGCGACGAGGGTCTCCGGCATCGCGTACCGGACGGAGGTGCTCAGCGTGTCAACGTCGCGGGAGGCGCGGGTGACCAGGTCCCCGGTGCCGGCGCGCTCGACCGTCGACAGCGGCAGGGCCATGACGCGGTCGACGAACTCCTCGCGGAGCTCGGCCAGCACCCGCTCGCCCAGCCTCGCCGACGCCAGGTAGGCGTACCGGATCAGAACGCCTTGGGCGACCACGAACCCGGCGATGGCCAGGCCGGTGGTGTCGATGTCGGCGCGGCCGTCGCGGACGCCTTCCACCAGGGAGCCGAGCAGGCGCGGCGTGACGAGCCCGGTGACGGCCGCCAGCGCGTGCAGGGCCAGCACCAGGGCGAGGTCGCGCGGGTGCCGGAGGACGAGCCGCCGCGCGTAGGCCCGCACCTGCGCGGGCGTCGCGACGGGCAGTATCCGGGCGCTCATGTGCCCGCCCTTTCCGTGGTCTCGCCGCGGGTGACGGTCGCCGCGTAGCGCGGCTCGGAGTCCAGCAGCTCCCGGTGCGTGCCCTCCGCGACGACCAGGCCGTCGCGGACGAAGGCGACATGGTCGGCGCGGTCCAGCATCAGCGGGCTCGTCGTGCACACCACGGTGGTGCGGCCCGCGCGCGCCTCGCCGAGCCTGGCGGCGATGCGCGCCTCGGTGTGCGCGTCCACCGCGCTGGTCGGCTCCACGAGGACGAGCACGTCGGGGTCGGCGGCGAGCGCTCTGGCCAGGCGGAGGCGCTGCTGCTGGCCTCCGGAGAACTCCCGTCCGGCCTCCGCCACGTGCGCGTCGAGCCCGATCGGGTCGACGACGTCCTCGGCGCAGGCCGCGCGGATCGCCGCCCGGAGCGCGGGCTCGCCGGCGTCCGGTGCGAGCGACTCGGCCAGCGGGCCGGAGAACAGCCGGTCCTCGTTGACCGCGACCAGGATCCGCTCGCGGACGTCCGCGACCGCGCGCAGCGGGACGCCGCCGAAGTCGACCTCGCCGTCGGCGTACCGGCCGAGGCGGTCGGCGACGGCCTGCGCGTCGCGCGGGTCGGCCGCGGCGACCGCGGTGATCCGGCCCGGCCGCACGACCAGCCCCGAGGCGATGTCGACGAGCTCGGCGTCCGCCGCCGGACGGGCCGTCCCGGCGGCGGGCAGCTCGGGGTCGAGCCGCAGCAGCGCGGTGACCCGGCCCGCCGCCACCAGCCCCTTGGTGATCTTGCTGGCGGCCTCGCCGAGCGTCTTCAGCGGGACGATCAGGAACACCGCGTACCCGTAGAACGCGACCAGCTCGCCGACGCCGATCTCCCCCCGCGCGGCGAACCGGGCGCCGGCCCAGGTGACCAGCGCGATCAGCAGGCCGGGCAGCAGCACCTCGGCGCCGCTCATCCGCGTCTCGGCCCGCGCGACCGCCACCCCCGCCTCGCGCACCCGCTGGGACTCGGCGCGGTAGCGGCCGGAGAACAGGGCCTCGCCGCCGATCCCGCGCAGCACCCGCAGGCCCGCGACGAGGTCGGTGGCGTGCGTGGTCAGCTCGCCGACCAGCTCGCGGTGCGCCTGCTCCCGTTCGCGGTAGGGGCGCAGCAGCGGGGCCGCCGCCACCAGGATCAGGGGGACGCCGACCAGCACGATCAGACCGAGCGGCGGCGACGTGGACAGCAGGATGCCGGCCACGACGACGATCGCCACCACGGCGCCCGACCCGCGCGCCACGATGTCGATGGTGTCGCCGATGTGCGAGACGTCGGAGAGCCCGACGCTCACCACCTCGCCGGCGCTCAGCCGCTTCGGCAGCGTCGAGCCGAGGCGGGTGGCCTGCCGGGTGACGAGCTGGACGGTCCGGTACGCGGCGGACAGCCAGTTGAACACGGCGCACCGGTGCCGGAGCACGCCCGTCACGGCCTGCACGGCGCCGAGGCCGAGCAGGACGGCGGCCCACGTGAGAAGGGCGCCCTCGTCCCGCGCCGCGACGCCGTCGCCGATGGCGCGGCCGAGCGCGGCGGGCATCAGGGCCTGGCTCAGCATCCAGGCCACGCCGAAGAGGGCGCCCGCGGTCACGCTGCGCCACTGGGCGCGCAGCAGCGACAGCAGGTAGCGCGCGGGGGATCCTCGATCGGCGCGGGAGGCGCTCCAAGGGTCGGGGGACGTCGTCCGCCCTCGCACAACGTGGTCGGGGCCGCCAGGATCTTTCACCGGCAACGGCTTCACCCGACGAAGGTTATGCAGGGGAACTCCCGGCACACGACTGGTTTTTCAGCAGCGCAAACGGGTTTCGGTCCGTCCGGAAGCACCGACAAAGGCGGGCTCAGGGGGTGCGCCCGGCCGCGTGGACACGCTAAGGTCGTCACCGTACGGAGCGATGCTTCCTCCGCTCCATGAGCCGGGACCCTTGGCGGCTAGGCCCACGCCGCTGCCCCGGCGCGGCCCGTGCCGCTCCCCGTTTCCGCGGGGACGAGCGGGACGACGCGGTCGTTGCCAGTGCCGTCGCCAGCCCGACATTCCGGAAGCCCTGTGAGCACCATCAGTCACCAGACGCATCCCCTCACGCCAGGTACCGAGGACAGGATCGAGCTGCTCCTCATCGACGACGACCCCACCGACGTGCTCATGGTGGAGAAGATGCTCGCCGACAGCGGCCTGGACGCGGGGATCACCGTCGCCTGCGACCTGGACGCCGCCCGGCGCATGCTGACGCGGCGCGTCCAGTGCATCATCGTCGACCTGTCCACGCCCGGCATCGACCGGCTGGAGGGGCTGCGGCGGGTGCTCGCGCTGTCCGGCCCGGCCGCCGTCGTCGTGCTGACCGGCCTGGACGACGGCCGCCTCGGCGTCCAGGCGGTCGCCGCGGGCGCCGAGGACTACCTGGTCAAGCAGGAGGTCGACGGGCCGCTGCTGGCCCGCGCGATCCGCTACGCGATAGAGCGCAAGCGCTCGGAGGAGACCGAGCGGCGGCTCGTGGAGGCCCGCATCCTCGGCCGCGAGAACGCCCGGCTGGAGCGCGGCCTGCTGCCGGTCCCGCTGATCGAGGACCCGACGCTGCGGCACCACACCCGCTACCGGCCCGGCCGGCGGCGGGCGCTGCTCGGCGGCGACTTCTACGACACCGTGCAGACCGAGGGCGGCGCCGTCCACCTGATGATCGGGGACGTCTGCGGGCACGGCCCCGACGAGGCGGCCCTCGGCGTCCAGCTCCGCATGGCGTGGCGGACGCTCGTCCTCGCCGGGCACACCGGCGAGCAGCTGCTCGGCACCCTCGACACCGTTCTCGGGCACGAGCGGCGCAGCGAGGAGATCTTCACCACCCTCTGCATGGTCACGATCGCGCCGTCCCGGCGGACCGCGCGGATGCACCTCGCCGGCCACCCCGCGCCGCTGCTGTTCCGCGGGGCGCCGGGCGAGGGCGGCGAGGTCGCGGCGCTCCCCGACTACGCCCACGGCCCGGCGCTCGGCCTGGTGCCCGGCGCCGAGTGGCCGACCACCGAGATCGACCTCGGCGAGTCGTGGGGCCTGATGCTCTACACCGACGGCCTGATCGAGGGGCGGGTCGGCGAGGGCTCGGACCGGCTCGGCACCGAGGGCCTGGTCGGCCTGGCCCGCACCGCGCGCACCCGCGGCGCGGCCGGACGGTCGCTGATCGACGCCCTGGTGACCGAGGTGGAGCGCCTCAACGGCGACGCCCTGACCGACGACCTCGCCGTCCTGCTGCTGTCGCGGCAGGGCGAATCGGAGCGTCCAGGGCGCTGACCACAAGCCCCTGACCTCCGTCAATGTCTTCTGGGTCACTCACCGGCAGAGTTCCCGCACCGCCTGTGAAGTCCCTCACCCGCACTCGGGTCACGGAACGGCCACAAGGCGCGTGCGGCGTGTGTTCATAGCCTGCGGCTATCGCCACCAGTGCGCTCATGACTTGGAACGAATCGCCGAGCCGGACATAACGTGCAGGTCGTGGCTATAGCGATACCTGCGATCTACCGATCGACCGTCGGCAAGAAGGCCGTGATGGCCGTCACCGGCGGCATCCTCGTGCTGTTCCTGGTCCTGCACATGATCGGGAACCTGAAGATCTTCCTCGGCGCGGAGGACTTCAACCACTACGCCGAGTGGCTGCGCACGATGGGCGAGCCCGCGGTGCCGCGGCGGACGGTGCTCACGGTCCTGGAGCTCGTGCTCGGCGTCTCGGTCGTGCTGCACATGTGGTCGGCGGTGTCGCTCGCCAAACGCGCGGCGCACGCGCGTCCCGTGAAGTACCAGTCGAAGAAGAAGTCGCACGCGCAGGGCTACGCCGTCCGGACGATGCGGTACGGCGGGATCATCATCGCCGTCTACGTCGTCTGGCACCTGCTGGACCTCACGTTCTTCGCCCTGAACCCCAAGGGCGCCGACGCCACTCCCTACGAGCGGATGGTCGCCGACTTCGACCCGTCCCGCTGGTACATCACGGTCTGGTACGTCGTCGCGATCCTGCTCGTGGGACTCCACCTCCACCACGGCATCTGGAGCGCGTTCCAGACACTGGGATTGCGCACGCCGCGCAGCCACAACGCCCTGAGGGGCCTCGCCGCGACCACCGCCGCGCTCGTCACGCTCGGCTTCGTCGCCGTCCCCGTCTCCATCACGTTCGGATGGGTGAGCTGATCCATGGCAGCTGACGACATGACCACCGGCTTCTACACGCCCGGCGAGCCGATCGCCGACGCCAAGGCCCCGGCGGGCGCCATCGAGGAGCGCTGGACGACCCGCAAGTTCGAGGCCAAGCAGGTCAACCCGGCCAACAAGCGCAAGAAGAAGATCATCATTATCGGGACGGGGCTGGCCGGCGGCTCGGCCGGCGCCACCCTCGGCGAGGCCGGCTACCACGTCCAGCAGTTCTGCTTCCAGGACTCCCCGCGCCGCGCCCACTCGATCGCCGCGCAGGGCGGCATCAACGCCGCCAAGAACTACCGCAACGACGGCGACAGCGTGTACCGGCTGTTCTACGAGACGGTCAAGGGCGGCGACTTCCGGTCCCGCGAGTCCAACGTGTACCGGCTCGCCGACATCTCGCGGCAGATCATCGACCAGTGCGTCGCGCAGGGCGTCCCGTTCGCCCGCGAGTACGGCGGCCTGCTCGACAACCGCTCCTTCGGCGGCACGCAGGTCTCCCGCACGTTCTACGCGCGCGGGCAGACGGGCCAGCAGCTGCTCCTCGGCGCCTACCAGGCGCTGATGCGGCAGGTGGACGCCGGGAACGTGGAGCTGTACCCCCGGCACGAGATGCTCGACCTGATCATGGAGGACGGCCGGGCGCGCGGCGTCGTCGTCCGCAACCTGATCAACGGCGAGGTCAAGCACTACACCGCGGACGCGGTGGTTCTGGCGTCCGGCGGCTACGGCAACGTGTACTTCCTGTCCACGAACGCGATGGGCTCGAACGTCACCGCGTCCTGGCGCGCCCACCGCCACGGCGCCCTGTTCGCCAACCCCTGCTACACCCAGATCCACCCGACGTGCATCCCGGTCAGCGGCGACCACCAGTCGAAGCTGACGCTGATGTCGGAGTCGCTGCGCAACGACGGCCGCGTGTGGGTGCCGAAGAAGGCCGGCGACACCCGCAGGCCCTACGACATCCCCGAGGACGAGCGCGACTACTACCTGGAGCGCATCTACCCGTCCTTCGGCAACCTCGTCCCGCGCGACATCGCCTCCCGCGCGGCCAAGAACGTCTGCGACGAGGGGCGCGGCGTCGGCCCCGGCGGGCTCGGCGTCTACCTCGACTTCGCCGACGCGATCGCGCGCCTCGGCCGGGACAAGGTCGAGGCCAAGTACGGCAACCTCTTCGAGATGTACGAGCGCATCACCGGCGAGAACCCCTACGACACGCCGATGCGCATCTACCCGGCCGTCCACTACACGATGGGCGGCCTGTGGGTGGACTACGACCTGGAGTCCACGATCCCGGGCCTGTTCGTCATCGGCGAGGCGAACTTCTCCGACCACGGCGCGAACCGGCTGGGCGCCTCCGCGCTGATGCAGGGCCTCGCGGACGGCTACTTCGTCCTGCCGAACACCATCGGCGACTACATCGCCCGCAACAGCCTCCCCCCGGTCGCCGAGACGGCGGTCAGCGAGGCGGAGGAGCGGGTGCGGACGCGGATCGAGCGGCTGCTGTCGATCGACGGCGACCGCACCGTCGACTCCTTCCACCGCGAGCTCGGCCACATCATGTGGGAGTACTGCGGCATGGAGCGCACCGAGGAGGGGCTGCGCAAGGCGCTGGACCTCATCCCCGCACTGCGCGAGGAGTTCTGGACGCGCGTCAAGGTCACCGGCAAGGGCGAGGAGCTGAACCAGCAGCTGGAGAAGGCGGGCCGCGTCGCCGACTTCTTCGAGCTGGCCGAGCTGATGGTCATCGACGCGCTGCACCGCGCCGAGTCCTGCGGCGGCCACTTCCGGGCCGAGAGCCAGGACGAGGAGGGCGAGGCCAAGCGCGACGACGAGAACTTCGGCTACGTCGCCGCCTGGGAATGGGCCGGGGAGGGCGCGAAGCCCGTCCTCCACAAGGAGGCCCTCAACTTCGAGTACGTCAAGCCCACGCAGAGGTCGTACAAGTAATCATGAAGCTCACACTGCGCGTCTGGCGCCAGAGCGGCCCGCAGGACAAGGGCGGGATGGTCGAGTACAAGCTCGACGACGTCTCCCCCGACGCCTCGTTCCTGGAGATGCTGGACGTCCTCAACGAGAAGCTCATCGCCTCCGGCGAGGAGCCGGTCGCGTTCGACCACGACTGCCGCGAGGGCATCTGCGGCATGTGCTCGCTGGTCATCAACGGCACCCCGCACGGCCCGGAGCGCGCCACCACCACGTGCCAGCTCCACATGCGCAAGTTCAAGGACGGCGAGGTCATCGACGTCGAGCCGTGGCGCGCCAAGGCGTTCCCGGTGGTCAAGGACCTGGTGGTCGACCGGTCGGCGTTCGACCGGATGATCCAGGCGGGCGGCTACATCACCGCGCCGACCGGCACCGCCCCCGAGGCGCACTCGACGCCCGTCCCGAAGCCCGACGCCGACCGCGCGTTCGAGGCCGCCGAGTGCATCGGCTGCGGCGCCTGCGTCGCGGCCTGCCCGAACGGCTCGGCCGCCCTGTTCCTCGGCGCCAAGGTCACCCACCTCGGCCTGATGCCGCAGGGCCAGCCCGAGCGCTGGGACCGCGTCGTGTCCATGCTGGACACCCACGACGAGGAGGGCTTCGGCGGCTGCACCAACACGGGCGAGTGCACCGTCGCCTGCCCGAAGGGGATCCCGCTGGACGTCATCGGCCGGCTGAACCACGACTACCTGAAGGCGACCGCCGGCGGGAAGAAGCGGTAGCGGGCGCGGCAGAGGGAGCGATCCCGGCCGCCGCTGTTCTCGGTCCCGCCCGGAGTACCGGGCGGGACCGTTCTAATGTGTCCGCATGACGGTCACACTCCTCCCCTACCACCAGGACGAACGGCTCCCCGACGCGTCCTTCCCCCTTTCCGGCCTCACGATGCCCGACGAGACGGCCGTCCTGCCCGGCCACGGCGAGCAGACCACA
>NZ_JBEZJP010000232.1:0-12388 GCF_040653175.1 Actinomadura sp. NPDC048032 | reverse complement strand
CAGCGTGTAGGCCGTGACCGCCCACGTCAGGCCGGTGCGGGTGAGTTCCAGGTCGGCGCCGATGTCGGGGAGCGCCACGTTCACCACCGTGACGTCCAGGATCAGCATGAACTGCGCGACGCTGATCAGCGCGAGCGCCGTCCAGCGGCGCGGATCCGGTGGCGCCGCGGTGTGGTCGCGGGTGGACGAACCGTGAGCCATGAGGGGCCTCCCAGCCCGGCGGACACCGGGGCGTCGCCGATAAACCGAACAGCAGTGTTCGGGTTAACGTATACCGGCGCAGAGCCTAAAGTGAACAGCGGCGTTCGACTTGACGTAGGGTGTCGGCCATGGGAGGCAGGACGGGCGGCCGAGCGAAGGCGGAACCGGAGGCCGGCGGACGTCGCCGCGCGGACGCCGAACGCAACAGCGCCGCCATCATCACGGCCGCGACGGACCTGTTCGCCCGCGAGCCGGACGCGAGCATGACCGACATCGCCCGCGCCGCCGGCGTCGGCAGGGTCACCCTCTACGCGCACTACCCGTCCAGGGAGGACGTCATCCGGGCCGTCCTCCGGCGGGCGATCGACCAGAGCACGGAGACCATCGAGGGCGCGCGGAGCACCGGGTCGCCCGCCGACGCCTTCGCCCACCTCATCCGCACGACCTGGCCGCTCATCGGCCGTTTCGGCCGCCTGTACAACGCCGCGCGCCGGACGCTCCCGGCCGAGGAGGTCCGGCGACTGCACGACCCGCCGATGGCGCACGTCCGCGAGCTGATCGTCCAGGGGAGGGACGCCGGGGACTTCCGCACCGACCTGCCCGTGGAATGGCTCGTCAGCACCGTCTACGCGCTGCTGCACGCCGCGATGGAAGAGGTCTCCGCGCAGCGCTTCGACCAGGTCGAGGCCGGCGAGGCCCTCGTGCGGACCCTGCTGGGCGCCCTGCGCGCCGACCCGGGGGACGCCGCCGGCAGGTAGTCAGACGCGGATGAAGTCGTAGGTGAGCGTGTTCACCTTGGCGCCGTGGCCTATCGCCGCCCAGTCGTCCCCGAGCCCTTGCAGCCAGCCGGGGAAGCGGCCGAGGCGACGGCCCGTGGCCGCGTCGTAGACGAGGACGAACGGGTGGTCGCCCTCGGCTCCGCTGACGGCGACGCGCCGCTGCGTGACGGCGGTCTCCCAGCTGGCGGACGTCCCCGGCAGGCCGGGATCGGGGGCCTTCCACAGGACGCGGCCGGTGGCGAAGTCCAGCAGCGAGAGGGCGCCGGCGTCCGCGTGCTCGCGGACCAGGAGCGCGCGCCCGTCGCCGTCGATCGGGACGCCCGGGGCCTCGCCGCGCCAGACCGTCCGTCCCGAGGCGAGATCGAAGACCTGCGGCCTGCCGGTGTCGGTGGACGCGGCGATCCGGCGCCCCTCGCCGATCAGGTCGAGGCCGGTGCTGGACGGCGCGAGCCGCTTCCCGCACTCGCCGCCCGCGTCGCGACCCGCGTAGACCTTCCTCGTCCATGCGCGGTGAGCGGTCGCCGCGCCGGTCGCCGAGACGGTGACCGTGCAGTCCTCGTCGCCGGACGGCGGGTCGTGGTCCGTGCTGATCAGCGTCCGTCCGACCACCACCGAGTACCAGCCGCTCCCGTCGGCGCTCTTCCCTCCCGGCGGGGGCAGGGGCCGGTCGTCGCCGCGGCGGGAGGCGAAGACCTGATCGGTGTCCGGGACGAGCGGCCGCCGCACCCCGACCGCCGTGTCGGCCAACCGGACGTCGTCGGTCCCGAGCCTCCAGCGGACCTTCCCGGTGCGCAGATCCCTCCGGGTGATCTCGCAGTCGGCCCCCTCGCGGCAGGCGGTGGTGAGGACGGCGTCCCGCGTGACCCGCGCCTTCGTGACCGGGCCGTCCTGCCAGAGCGTTCCGCCGCTCGCCGGGTCGATGACGCTGAACCGGACCAGGTCGTCCGTGGAGCTCTTCCGCCGCTGGACGATCAGGTCGCCTGCCACGTCGACCTCGTCGTCCTCGCCGGAGGGCACCCGCCACAGCTCCCGGCCGGACCCGGGGTCGACGCCGAGCACCGCCCGGTCGTTGGCGATCACCGCGACCCGCCCGACGACCGCCGTGGTGTTCTCGCCGGTCGGCACGGACAGCGACCAGGCCGCGGGCGGGCCCTCGCGCGACGGAAGGTCCGGCGAGGCACTGGAGCAGCCGGCCCCCGCCGCGGACACCAGGAGCACGAGAGCGGCACCGAGCCGGGAGCGGATCATCCCGACATCATCCCGGCCCGGCCCTCCGCCCGCCATCGGCCCCCGGATCTTCTTGCGGCCGAGTATTGAACGTGTTCAAAT
Source organism: Actinomadura sp. NPDC048032 (assembly GCF_040653175.1). Classification (NCBI taxonomy): domain Bacteria; kingdom Bacillati; phylum Actinomycetota; class Actinomycetes; order Streptosporangiales; family Thermomonosporaceae; genus Actinomadura; species Actinomadura sp. NPDC048032. The sequence continues at coordinate 10,079 of NZ_JBEZJP010000232.1, read as the reverse complement.
GAGTGGGGCTCGTGTCGCGAGGCGGGGGAGAGCAGATGAGAATCGTGATGCCCGGAGGGACCGGGCAGGTGGGCGCGGTCCTGAACCGTGCGCTGTCCGCCGCCGGCCATGACGTCGTGGTCCTGACCAGGCGCCCGGAGCACGCCCACGAGGTCGGCTGGGACGGCGAGACGCTCGGCCCCTGGACCGAGGCGATCGACGGTAGCGACGTCGTGATCAACCTCGCGGGGCGCAGCGTGAGCTGCCGTTACACGCCGGCAACCCTTCAGGCGATGATGGATTCGCGGGTGCGCTCCACCCGGGTGGTCGGCGCGGCGATCGCGGGGGCCGCGAAGCCTCCCTCGGTCTGGCTCCAGATGAGCACCGCCACCGTCTACGCCCACCGCTTCGACGCGCCCAACGACGAGGCGACCGGGGTGATCGGCGGCACCGAGCCCGGCGTCCCCGGCTACTGGGCCTACAGCGTGAGGATCGCCAAGGAGTGGGAGCGGGCGCAGCGGCAGGCCGAGACGCCGTCCACCCGCAAGGTCGCCCTGCGTACCGCCATGGTGATGAGCCCCGATCGCGGCGGGGTCTTCGACTACCTGCTCTGGCTGGCCAGGCTCGGCCTCGGCGGCCCGGTCGCGGGCGGCGCGCAGTACGTGTCCTGGATCCACGACCGGGATTTCGTCCGCGCGGTGGAGTTCCTGATCGCCAGGGACGACATCGCCGGCCCGGTGAACCTCGCCGCCCCCGGCCCCCTGCCGCAGCGCTCCCTGATGCGGACACTGCGCACCGCGTGGGGCGTCCCGGTAGGCCTGCCCGCAACGAGATGGATGGCCGAACTAGGAGCGCTCGCCCTGCGCACGGACACCGAACTCCTCCTGAAAAGCCGCCGCGTAGTCCCCGGCCGCCTCCTCGAATCAGGCTTCACCTTCGACCACCCCCACTGGCGAACAGCCGCCGAAGACCTAGTGCAACGCGTACGCGACTCGCGGTAACCGCCGCCCGGCAATGCCGCCGTGGAGATACCTGAGGTCAGGGATGTTCGGGGGTGGGTGCCGGCGGCAGGGTTGGGGCGTTCGTTCCGGACGGCGCCCTTGAGGCGTTCTGCCGGGCGGGCGGACTTCAGGGGGAGTCCGTTGTGATCGGCGGCGGCCGAGCGGGCGGGTGTGGGAACCCGGTCTTTCTCGTGGCGAGGCTCCCCTGCGCATGTGAGGGGGCCACAGTTGGGCAGAACCGCTTCCACGACGCCGTTCGTGCTGTTCGGGCCGATGGTCCGGCGGGTCGACCGGACGAGCGTCACCGTCGTCGTCGGCGTGCGGGAACGCTGCCAGGCGACGCTCAAGGTGTTCCCGGTCGGGGACGGGCCGGAGTACCCGAGGGGCGCGCCGGAGATGTCGGCCGCGGCGCCGACGGTCCGGTTAGGAGAGTCCCTTCACGTCGTGGCGGTGACGGTGCAGGGCACCCTGGCCGGGGGGCGGCTGTACGGCTACGACCTCGACTTCGGCGGCGACCGGGGGAGCCTGTTCGCCGCGGGCGTCGTGCACGCCGACCCGGCCGAGGCGGCGCGGGCGCTCACCTACCCGGACGGTCCCGGTTACCCGACCTTCCCGACGCCGCCGGACGATCCGAACGACCTGCGCGTCTTCCACGGGTCGTGCCGCAAGCCCCACGGCGAGGGGTACGACCTGCTGCCGTCGCTCGACCACGTCGTGCGCGTGAACGTCGGGGACCCGCGCCTGCGGCCCCAACAGATGATCATGACCGGGGACCAGATCTACGCCGACGACGTGGCGGACCCGCTGCTGGTGATGATCCAGCAGGTCACCGCGCGGCTGGGGATGGCCGCCGAGACCCTGCCGGCGGACGGCGGCCCGGCCGACACGGCGCTGCGTCCCGGGCTGCGCGCCGACGTGGTGCACGGGCAGGCGCACTTCACCTCCGGCCACTGCGACAGCCACCTGATGTCGTTCCGCGAGTACGCCGGGATGTACCTGCTGGTCTGGTCGGACGTGCTCTGGGACGAGACCGTCCCGCGGTTCGAGGACGTCTTCCCCGAGGACACCGCGGTCCTGAAGGACCCGGCGCGGCGCAGGCCCGGCGAGGACGTCCACAGCCTGATCGTGCGGGGGCTGCCGTACCGGCCGTTCAAGCACCAGAAGGCGATCGCCGAACGGTTCGTCCGGTGGCGGGAGGCCGCGCCGCGGCTGGAGGAGTTCCGCGAGGGGCTCGGCCTGGTCCGCCGGGCGCTGGCCCACACCCCGACGTACATGATCTTCGATGACCACGACGTCTCCGACGACTGGAACATCGGCACCGACTGGATCACCAGGGCCGTCATCGCCGACGGGCTCGGCCGGCGGATGGTGCGCAACGCGCTGGCCGCCTACTCGGTGTTCCAGGGGTGGGGCAACACGCCCGACCGGTTCGCGGACGGGCGGCCGGGCCGCGCGGTGCTCGGGGCGCTGGAGCGGTGGCTGGCCGCGCCCGGCGCCGCCGACGACGCGGCGCTGCGCACCGCCCTCGGGCTGCCCCTGGAGCTGAAGTACGGCGTCCAGGTGAAGCCGCCCGCGGCGGACATGCTGGCGTACCACTACACGATCACGTGGCCGCGGTACCAGCTCGTGGTCCTGGACACCCGGACCTGGCGCCGGTACTTCGGCCAGCGGGGCGTGCTGCTGTACGACGACGGCCCGATGGAGGCGATGCTGGCCGCGGAGCCGCCGCTCGGCGACGACGCGGTGACGATCGTGGCGCAGCCGACCGCGTTCCTCGGGGTGCCGGTCGTCGAGCAGATCGTGCAGCCGCTCGCCAAGGCCGTCGGCGGCCGGTACGAGGCCGACGCGGAGGACGCCTGGTTCCACGACGACGCGTCGATGCACAAGACGATCGGCCGGCTCTGCGCCGCGGCGCCGCCCGGCGAGGACGGGGTGCGGCGGCGCCGCCTCGTCCTGCTCGGAGGGGACGTCCACTACGGCTTCGCGGAGCGGACGCGGTTCTCGGCGGTCCTCCCGTACGCCTGCGGCCCCGACCGGAGCAAGCCGTTCGAGGGGGAGAACCGGACCGAGGCGGTGCTGGCCACGTTCGTGGCGAGCGCGCTGCGCAACCAGGACTTCAAGACCACGCTGCTCAACTGGACGGGGTTCGAGGTCGGCGACGACGTCCCGCACCTGCACTACGTCGGCTGGGCCGCCGAGGACCGCGGCGGGGCGCGCCGGCAGGTGGGCGTCGAGGTGCCGCTGACGGGCGGCGACCCGGTCGGCTGGTCGGTGCAGGGCAAGCCGTCGGTGGGGGAGCTGACCCCGGGACGGATGCTGACCGTCAAGCCCGAATGGCGGCTGGCCTCCCGGTTCGTCCGGCACGTGGAGGACGATCCGCGGCGGCCCGCCGGGACGCCGCTCCCGGTGGGCGACCCGATCGGCAGGACCGGGCCGGAGGCGCTGGCCGAGTACCTGGCGGCGTCCCGCGACTTCGACGGCTACCTCGGCGACTGGGGCAGCGGCAAGGAGATCGTCGGCTACTGCAACCTCGGGGAGCTGCGCTTCTCGTGGGGGGACGGGGAGGCCAAGAAGGCCACGCAGATCCTCTGGTGGCATCTCGGCGACCGGCCAGAGCCGGGCCCGCTGACGACGTTCGAGGTCGGCATGGAGTTCGGTCCGTCCCTCACCGAGGACATCCCCTACGGCTTCGTGCTGCGGGAGTACGACCACGACGCGCGCGGCGGCGGCGAGGCCGTCTACGACGGGCTGCGCCGCCCCGCCTCCGTCTCCGCCGGGACGGCCGTGGAGCGGCTGCAGAAGGACCTGGCCGAACTCGGCTTCGGGGCCCCGCCGCCCCGCTACGGGACCTACGACACCGGCACCGTCCGCATGGTGCGGGAGTTCCAGACCTACGCGCGGCGCGCCCGCGCGGCCCGCGACACGGGCGTCGCCGCCGTCCGCTACTCCGACCGCCTGGAGCCGGTGGACGTGCCGGACGCCGACCGGTACGTCGGCCCGGCGAGCGGGGTCGCCGACCTGCCCACCCAGCTCGCGATCGCGAGGTGGAAGCGGAACCGGTGGCGCTGCCCGGTGGTGGTCGAGGGCTGGCGGACGTCCGGGACGACCCTGGTCGAGCTGGTCGACGCCAACGTCTGGGGGGCGGGGCAGGCCTCGGCGTCCACCACCCTGTTCGCGCGGGACGTCGCCGGCGCCGCCGTGGGCCCGGCGCCGCCCGGCCATCCGGAGCTGACGCCGCTCGGCGCGGTCGCCGTCGACCCGTCCTATCCGGAGGGGGCGGGGCCGGTGGCGCCGGGACGTTCGGAGCTGCTGCCCGAGCACCTGCTGCCGCGGCTGCCGGACGGCCCGTCCGGGCCGACGCTGCCGCAGCTCGTCGCCGGCCGGTCCGACGAGCACGTGGCGAAGCAGCTGTCGACGTTCAAGGTGCTGCGGGGCGTCGCCGAGGCGACGGCCGGGGCCTGGTTCGACGCCGTCACCGCCAACGACGCCGCGCTGCTGCGCCTCGGGCCGTTCGGCTGGGCGGGCGACGGACCGTTCCCGCCCACCACGACCGTGCGGCAGCAGCGGGAGTGGTCGGGGGAGCTGTGGGCCTACCTGGCCTTCCTGCGCGCCACCGACCGCGACGCCTTCGACGCGCTGACGGGCGGCGGCGGGCTCGTCCCGCTGCCCGGCTGGGGGGCCGACGGCGCCGGGCTGCTCGACACGGGGCTGCGGGTGCCGAGGTCGCGCCCGACGCTCACCGGGGAGAACGGCAGGCCGGGCGCGCCGCTGACCCACGCGTTCACGCTGGGCGTGTTCCGCGACTGGCACTGGATCCACCGGTTCGTCACCGCGACCCGGACGGACGCCGCGGTCCGCCGCGGTTTCTGGAAGGCGGGGCGGCAGCGGCTGCACGACCTGCTCGCCGCGCCGTGGGACGGCCCGGCGGCGCCCTCGACCGTGCAGTACGTGCGCGGCGCCGACGGCAACCCGCGCCCGGCGCGGGTGGGGGACCTGTTCACCTCCGAGCGGGCGGCGGGGATGCTCGGCTGCGCGCACCTGCTCGACCCCGGGTTCGTCCTGTCGGCGGCCGACCCGGGCGCGGCCGAGCCGCCCGAGAGCCGGTTCGCGGGACGGGCCGCGACGCCCCTGCACCAGGTGCTGGAGGCCGCGAAGGCGACCGGCCCGGACTTCTCCGGTCCGGCCCACGACTGGACCGACGACCACGAGACCGCGCTGATCGCCGCGCTGGCACGCGCGACGGCGGCGCGCGCCGCGCTCGCGGCACCGGTCGATTCGGTGCGGAACTGGCCCTCCTGGCCCACCGGAACCCCCTACACCCTGCCGATCGAAGCACTGCCTCCCGCCGAGCGGAACCTGTCCGGACTGCGCCGCTCCCTGCGCCTGGACACCGACGATCTGCCCAGGAGGCAGCCGTGACGGACAAGACGGACCCGGCAGCGGACAGCGCCACGGCGGTGTCCGGGGACCCCGAGCGCGGCGTCCTCGCCCAGATCCTCACCGAGTTCGCCCTCTTCGTGGAGCCGGCGCGGTCGGCGGCCGACCCGTGGCGGCGCAACCATCTGCTGCGCGCGCTGGGCTGGGACCTGGGCCCGCTGATCGGCTACGACTCGCAGGCCTTCCAGGAGTGGGCGGACGGGATCGACCGCGCGGTCAAGGACATGGCCGAGGCCGCCGCCGAACTGCCGCGCGACTCGCTCGGCGGGCTGATCAAGGCGTTCCAGAAGCTCGGCGAGGCCGCCGGGCCGCTGAAGGCCCTGCCGCCCAAGGTCGGCGGCGAGGTGCCGGACGCGCTGTTCGACGCCATGCTCGGGGACCTGCTGAACCATCTCCCGGCCGCCTACCTCGCGCGCCGCGCCCGCTGGACGCTGCCGGCCGCCGTGCTGCTGGGGATCGTGACCCCGGCGGCGGACCAGGCCGAGCCCGGCCCGCCGATGCCGCCCGGGGACAACCCGATCCGGCTGCCGCGGCGCCGGACCGAGGTCCACCCGGACCGGCTGGTCGACCTGCTGTCCGACCCCGGCGCGTACTTCCGGGCGCTGTACGTGCCGGACGGACTGGACACGCCGGAGGCGGTCGACCGGGCCGCGGCCCGCATCCTCCCCAGGGCGGCGGAGCTGCTGCGCGGTCTCGGCCTGGACGCCGCCTGCGGCGTCCGGCCCGGCGTCGGCCCCGACCTCGGGCCGGACGGCGCGCGGCTCGCCGGGCACCTGCTGTCGGTGCGCGCCCGGATCCCGGACGCGGACGGCGGGGACGAGGTGGAGCTCGGGGCGAACTTCGGCCTCGGCCTCATCGACGGAAGGCCGGCCCTGGTCGTCGTCCCGCGGCTGGCGGCGCACGTGGCGGGCCGGGCCGGCGGCTGGAACGTCAGCGGCGACCTGGAGGTGTCCGCCGAGGCGTTCGCGTTCGGTCCGGGCGGTGTCACGGTGGCGGGCGCGGACCCGGCGGTGCGGGTCGCGGCGGAGGTGGCGCGGATCTCGGCGCCCGACGGCCCGGCCTGGGTGGTGGGCGCGCCCGACGGCGTGCACCTGGCGGTCGGCGAGCTGGTGCTCGCCCTGCGCGCCGCGCTCGGCGCCGGGCGCGACGACATCGAGGTCGGCGTGCGGGCCGGCCGGGCGGAGATCGTGCTCGCGGGCGGCGACGGCGACGGCTTCGTCAAGCGGGTCCTGCCGCACGAGAAGGTGTCGATCCCGTTCGAGCTCGGGGTGGCGTGGTCGCACCGCGCCGGCCTGCACCTCACCGGGGCCGCCGGCCTGGTCGCGGAGTTCCCGGTGCACGGCACCGTGCTCGGGGTGAGCCCGGAGCTCGTCCGGATCGGCGTCGACGCGTCCCTCGTGGACGAGGCGGTCTCCGCGTGGGCGACCGCCACCGTCTCGGTGCGGCTGGGCCGGCTCACCGCGGTGGTCGAGGACGTCGGCGTCGCCGCCGACCTCACCTTCCCCGCCGACGGCGGCAACCTCGGCCGCGCGAACCTGGCGCCGCGCTTCAAGGCGCCGTCCGGCCTCGGGCTCCACCTGCTGCTCGGCGTGGTGGACGGCGGCGGCTACCTGTCCATCGACGAGCCGCGCGGGATGTACTCGGGCGCGTTCCAGTTCGGGATGGCGAGCAGCATCGCGCCCGGTTCGAGCGGGTTCCGCCTCCAGGCGGTCGCCGTCCTCAACACGAAGACCGCGGACGGGAGGCCGCTCACCGGGCGGGACGGGGGCGAGAGCTACTCGCTGCTGGTGTCCGGGTCGTTCCAGTGGCGCCCCGGCCTGGTGCTGCCGGCCGGCATCACCCTCACCGGGCTCGGCGCCGTCCTCGGCCTCAACCGCCGCGCCAACCTGGAGGAGCTGCGCAACGCGACCCGCTCGCGGAGCCTGGACGCGGTGCTGTTCCCGGCGGATCCGGTGGGCAACGCCCCGGCGGTCGTCGCCACGCTCGGGCGGATGTTCCCGCCCGACCCGACGGGCACCCTCGTCGGGATCATGGCCCGGCTGGAGTGGCTGGCCGGCGTCGTCCGCGCCGACCTCGGCATCATGATCGAGTTCCCGGAGCCGATCCGGCTGATCGTGCTGGGCCGACTGCTGATCAACTTCCAGGAGGCGGGGAAGTTCCAGCTCGACGTGGTCGGCACGCTCGACCCCGACGCGGGGGAGGTGTCCCTCGACGGCAGCCTCGTCGACTCCAAGCTGTTCGGCCGCCCGGTCAGCGGCGACATGGCGCTGCGGCTGCGGTGGAAGGGCGAGAAGAACTTCGCCGTGTCCATCGGCGGCTTCCACCCGGCCTTTCCCCCGCCCGTGGGCTTCCCGGAGCTGAAGCGCTTCTCGATCAACTTCAACAAGAGCAACGACCTGCTGCGCGTCGAGGCGTATCTCGCCGTCACGAGCAACAGCGTCCAGTTCGGCGGGGCGCTCAACCTGCACTTCGAGTTCTGGGAACTGCGCGTCGACGGCCGCGCCTGGCTGGACGCGGCCATCCAGTTCAAGCCGTTCTGGGTGACGGCCGAGCTCGGCGCGACCGTGTCGGTGAAGTGGGGCGACCGGACCCTGCTCGCCCTCACCCTCCTCATCGGGATCAGCGGTCCCGGCCCCTGGCGGGCGCACGGCGAGGTCAGCGTCCACCTCTTCTGCTGGGAGATCAGCAAGCGCTTCGACAAGGAGCTCGGCGACCCGGCCGAGAAGGAGCGGGAGGCGTTCGTCGACGCGGCCCTCCTCCTGCTGGAGACGCTCAAGCAGCCGGCGACCTGGGACGTCACGACCCCGGACACCGGCGGGGAGATGGCCGCGCTCACCGCTCCCGAGACGACCGCGGGGCAGATCGCGATGCACCCGGGCACCGTCCTCGGCGTCCGGCAGAACCTGCTGCCGCTCGGCGTGGACCTGGACCGCATCGGCACCAGCCGCGTCCAGGGCGCCCGCCGCTTCGACGTCACCTCGTTCACCCTCGGCGGGGAGCCCGGCGACCTCGGCGACCCGATCCACGACTACTACGCGCCGGGCCAGTTCTTCGACCTGACGATGCCGGAGATGGTCGAGCGGCCGCAGTCCGAGCGCCGCGAGGCGGGCCGCAGGCTCGTGGCCCGGCCCGGGACGGCCCTCCCGGACGCCGCGCTGACCGTGTTCGCCGCGGCGGGCGGCGACGAGTCCTACGACCGGATCGTCATCGACGACCCGGACGCGGCGGGCCGTCCCCTGCCCGAGGCCGCCGCCCTCCGCGACGGCGCCGGTCGCTCCGCGGCGCGCGACGGCGCCCTGCTCGCCGCGCTCGCCGGGAACGGTCCCGCCGCGAACGCCCGGACGCGGAGCACCGGTTCCGCCCGCTTCGCCGCGCGGCCGCTCGCCGCCCGGATCGACCACTCGGAGGTGTCCTGACATGGCGGCCGGACTGCGCTTCCTGCCCTGGATCCGCGACGGCCTGGCCCGCGCCGTCACCGGGACCGACCCGCGGACCGGGCCCCTGCCGCGCGTGCGCGGCGAGATCCCGCTGCGCGTGGAGTTCACCGCCGACGACGGGCGGGTGGTCCCCGCCGCCACCACCGCGGTGATCCACGGCCCCGGCGACGTCACCGGCCTGGACGACCGCCAGATCATCCGGAGCTTCCCGGCGCCCGGCACCGACGGCGCGGAGGACACCCTGTTCGCCGCGGTGGAGTTCGACCGTCCCGACCTGCCCTGGGCGTTCACCCCCGCCGAGGCCGACGGCCAGGGGCGGCTCCGCCCCTGGCTGGTCCTGGTGGCCGTCCCGGCGGCGGACGCGGAGCTCGCCGCGCCTGCCGGGGCGCTGCCGACCCTCACCTGCGAGGTCGGCGAGCTGCCGCCGCTGGGGGAGTCGTGGGCGTGGGCGCACGCCCAGGTGCTGGTCACCGGGGACGGCGACGACGTCGAGGACGTCCTGCGCGACCACCCCGAGCGCACGCTGTCGCGGCTCGTCTGCCCCCGCCGTCTCCGCGCGGGCACGCGCTACCACGCGGCGGTGGTCCCCGCCTTCGAGGCGGGGCGGCTGGCCGGCACGGGCGGACGGGCTCCGCAGGCCGGGGAGCTGGCGCCTGCCTGGGGACCGGGGTCCCCGAAGCCCGACCCGGGGGACGTCGTCGTGCTGCCCGCCTACCACCACTGGTCGTTCACGACCGGCCCGGACGGCGACTTCGAGTCCCTGGTCCGCAGGCTGCGCGCGCGCCCGCTGCCGCCCGAGGTCGGCAAGCGGCCGGTGGACGTCTCGGCGCCCGGCGGCGGCCTGCCCGCCACCGAGCCCGCGGGCCGGGAGGGCACCTCGGTGCTCGGCTTCGAGGGCGCGCTCGCCTCACCGGCGATGGAATCGACCGTCTGGGACGAGGGGGTCCGGGCGTCCTGGCGGCAGGTCATCGAGCTGCTCCTGCAGGACACCGGCGAATGGCTCACCCCGCCGCTGTACGGGGCCGCCCACGCGGCGGCGACGGGCCTGCCCGCGGGCGAGCCGGAGTGGCTGCGGGAGCTGAACCTCGATCCGCGCCACCGGGCCGCCGCCGCGCTCGGCACCGAGGTCGTGCGGCGGCACCAGGAGGAGCTGGCCGCGGCCGCGTGGGAGGCCACCGAGAACACGCCCGCCGCCAGGGCGGTGACGATGACCGCGCTGATCGGG
>NZ_JBEZJP010000231.1:0-12415 GCF_040653175.1 Actinomadura sp. NPDC048032 | reverse complement strand
CATCGGGACGGCCGCGCGGGCCGCCGCGGGCGTCGGCTTGACCGCCGGGGGACGTCCCGCGAACACCTGCGACGGCGACGGGACGGGGCTGGTGCCTGCGCCTGGTCCTTGTGATCCCAGCCGGCCCACCCGAGCAGCAAGGTGTCATCCGCGTCCGGGCTCGCCCCCGGATACGAGATGAACCGCTCCTTCGGCACGTCGAGCTTTCCGCGCTGCGACCAGTACGAGGTCTTCTGGAAGTCCTTCGGCGCGTACTTCGGGGGAACGGCGATGTCGAGCCGCTTCCCCGTCCGGTCCTCCTCGCGCTGGAGGTCCCAGACCTGCTCCCACTCCGCGCGCTTACGCAGACCGGTGTCCTTGTAGCGCAGCGCCGCCAGGTAGGGCACGTGCTCGTCCGCAATGACCTTGGCGAGCACCTTCGCCAACGGAAGATCGCGCTTCTTCATATGGTCGGACGCATAGAGCGCCGCCACGCTCTGCATGTCCGCGTCGTCCTTGAACTGGTCCGCAAGCTGGTTGACCGTCAGCGTGCGAGGCTGCCGGTACCCGTCCCGCAGCCCGTACCAGAGATCCTCACGCTCACACCGATCGAGGATCCAGTTGCGGAGAGCAGCCTTCTCCTTCTTCTCCCAAGGCTCGGTCGCCCATCGCCGCTTGTACTCCGGCCGCTCGATCAGCCCCACACCCTTGGGCAGCTTCTCGATCAGATCGATGCGAGCCTGCACCACACGCCGATACTCCTCCGGCCACCTCTCCGGAATCTCCGTAACCGGCGTCGCCCCATGCCGCTCGAACCACGACGTCGTGACCTCGCCAGCACTCATCTTACGAGCAAGCAAAATCTCGAAAGCTCGTTCCCCTAGTTGAACATTGGGCACCGATTCGAGATCCGATAGCGTCGCCAGCGCAGCATCCCCTACAGGCAAGAGCTCATATGTGCGATACGTTATCCAATCCAGTTCCTCTTGAGAGGCAACCATTTTTTCGTGGGCCAGCAAGTCTCCTGCTCGGGCGCCATCAAATCTTTCTCGACTAAGGAGAGACACGCTATCTATCAAGTCGGACCAAGTGGCTCGACTCGCCCCCAACTTCGCCAATCTTATTCCATATTCACTCAAATTCGATTTCGCGACAGGAAATTCCCGCAATTTTGTTCCAGTGAATTCATATCGCTCTTCCCATTCTTCGTCCTGAAGCCCCCGACCGAGGCCACTCCCTCCCTTTCCTTGACTGACCTGCTTAAGCCAGAAGCAAGCAAGGGAAGAATTCAAGAGCGCCAGCAGGTTAAACTGCTGAGTTTTATCAACAGAGGCGTCGAGGCTAATAACCGGCGCCGAGCGATTGAACACCTTTCCCTGTCGATTTAGAGTAAAATGATTGTGCGTGGCAACGAACGCGAACGCGATGAGCACTTCGGCCTTACTCCGTTCCCAGGAAAGCATGATGTGCTCATGCCACGCCATGCCGCGTTCTTCGCGAGTCTTTCCGAAAGTCTTCCCTTTTCTCAAGAGGGCACGATAAGGCCAGAAGAGCGAGGTATTCTGGGATTGCAAATCTGCGCTCTGTTCGACATACGGCCATAGGACCTGAAGATAGGGTGAAGTACTCCAGTCACGGAGGGCGTCACCAGTAACCATGGGGTGCGTCTCAACAGAAGCTTTCCCCCATCCTGGAGGCGATCCCTCCGCCATAAAGACGTCATCTTCACCCAGGATGTCGTGAAATCCGATTGACTCGACGAAATTTTCAAGGCGCCCTACGGATGCCCCTTCGATCTGTTCAGTGAGTTGAACCGCGCCTCCGCCGGTCAACGACCAAGGATACTCAGCAAAACTGGTACGTGGGACCTCGTCGACGCTGACCCATTCGGATTCACTTCCCGGACGTTGATACTGATCAACGATCGCTGTCCAGACGTGCCCCTCAGCTGCATTTACTGGCTGAGAGGGCTCCCCCCGAATACCAAGAACCGCACGAATGGTGGACTCCTTGAATGCAGTTCGATTGCGACCTGCGAGAATTACGGTAGGAGTGCCGTGACCTGGAATGTAGGCGCCGGACGTGTCGATTACATGGGATAGGTCTACATTTTCATGAAGCCAGGGAATGAGCTTCTTGCCAAATTCACGCTTCATGAACGAGTTGGCTGTGATTTGGCCAGCAAACCCGGCTACACGGTCGGCGCCACCTGTTCGGAGGGACAGCTCAAAAATACGTTGCACAAAAGGCACCGACAGTGCATACTTTCCTGATGTGGTGGTATATGACCGGTAGTTTTCGTTTTCCTGAGCATCCTTTACGACAATGTATGGCGGGTTGGCAACAACCACGTGATAGGAGCCCGCACCAAGCAGGTCACAGCGTTTCGCGAACTCCTGCACGTCCTCCGTCGTGTAGGTGAACTGCTCCTCGCCGCCGAAGAGCATTTCCGTCTGGGTCTCGGCACCTCGGCCATGCAGGAGAGAGTCGCCTACCGCCACGTTGATGGGGAACGCGGGAGCGGTGTCGAGGCGGGTTTCGCCTGCGGCGTGTAGGGCGGCGACCAGCAGGCGGAACCTTGCGATCTCGGCGGCGAAGGGGTTCTTGTCGCAGCCGTGGATGGATTCCATGACGCGGCGGATGCGGCCCCAGTCGTCCAGGCCGGGGACGTCGACTTCCTTCCACTTCTGCAGCAGGCGGTGGAAGATGCCGAGGAGGAAGTGGCCGGAGCCGCAGGCCGGGTCGATGGTGCGGAGTCCGCGCACGACGGGCTCGTCTCCGGGCCATCCGGCGGGCTTGTGCTTCCAGGCCGGTTCGAGACCGAATTCCTCGATCGCCGGTTCGAGGGTGAGGTCGAGGATGAACTCCTCCACGAACTCCGGGGTCTGGAGCAGTGCGTAGGTCTTCTTCGCGTGGTCGGAGAGATCCTGGTAGAGGTCGCCGAGGAACCGGGTGTCCAGGTCCGCCTTATCCGTGAAGTCGTGGACGGTCTGGCCGTCCGCGTCGAGGCGGCGCCAGAACTTCAGCAGCTCGGCGGCCTGCTCGTAGGACGGCTTCAGCTCCCACAGCGGGTTGTGGTCGCGGTCGAACAGGCCCGCGACGGTCTCGTTGGTGGAGGCGAGGTACTCGAAGGCGGCGATCAGCCAGTCGCGGTCGTTCTTCTCCGGGTGGTCGCGGAAGAACCGCTGGTGGCGCTCGTCGGCTTCGGCGAGGCGGTCGCCGGGGCCGGCGATCCACGGTTCGGCGATGAGGTCGTTGTCCTCGCAGAACCGGACGAACACCGTCGCGAGGACCCAGGCGACGGCGGCCTGCGTGACCCGGTCGTCCCGCCACTGACCGAAGGTCAGCGCGGTCCGCTGATGCTCGCGGGCGCGGTCGTACTCGCCCTTGAGCCTGGCGTGGAACTGCTGCCCGGGTTCGGTGCCCGCGCGCAGGTCGTCCTCAAGGGAGGTGACCTGCTTGCGGAGGTCCTTCAGCAGGGCCGCCTTGTCCACGCTCACTCGTGCCGTCCCCTCGATGGGTCATGTAGCCGATATAGGTCTGTGTGGTTCGCCGGTCAGGCGGCCTGGCCGCCGCGCAGGCGGGTGAGGAACGCCTTGTCCAGGACGGTCCATTCGGCGGTGCCGATGGCCTCGACCGTCCGTCCGTCGATGTTGGGGGTGGTGCGCGGGGCCTCGGACGGGCACAGCAGCCACAGGCCGTGCGGGACGTCCGACGCGCGGCGCGCCGCGTTCTGCAGGCCGGTCAGCAGGTCGTGCCCGCCGACGTCGTAGTACCGGGCGAGCAGGCCCGCGTTGTGCAGGAGCAGCACCGTCCGGGGCGGTGCGGCGCGTTCGCGGAGCCGCTCTCCGGTACGTTCCAGGACGCGGACGACGAACGAGCGGAGCCCGCCCGGCATCTCCCCGGTGCGGGTGAAGCGCTCGTCCGCGCGCAGCACCTGCCCCCAGTCGGCGCCGTGCTCGGTGGCCAGGGCGCGGAACTCGGCGAGGAACACGTCCGCGAAGTTCACCGGGACGACCGGGTACGCGGCGGCGAGCGCGTCCGCGACGCCGTTGAGCCGCTTCAGGTGCACGGTCAGGGCGAGGAAGCCGCCCTGCCGGGCGGCGGTGGCGAGCTTGGCGTCCGCGATGTCCTCGGGGCCTTCGCCCGGGGCGCCGAGACCGGCGCCGAGGCGGGTCGCGGTGGTGCTGCTGGACGGTGTCCGGGGCCGGACCGGCGCCGGCGGGAAGAACCGCTCGGCGGCCTGGTCGTAGCGGAGCGGGAAACCGGCCTCCGCCAGGGCCTCCTCCACGTCCACGTAGGTGGGCGGCGGCGTGTAGGCGTCCAGGTCGGGGAACCGGGCACGCACCTTGGTCAGCAGGTCGCCGAGGGTGACGCCCTGCGGGAACCGGACGCCCGCGCCGGCCTGCGACAGCCGCAGAGCCTTCGCCAGGTCCAGGCCGCGCGGGTAGAGCTGGAGAGTGGGCGCCGCCGATGCGTCGTCGGCGACGCTGGACGCCAGGCGGACGAGGCGGGTGTCCGACAGCGGCCTCATCCCGTCTGGGGGCTCGATCCCGCGCAGCGTCCGGATCACCTCGGCGCCGCCGGGCAGCGGGTCCTGCCTCGCCAGTTCGTCTGCGCGGCCGCCGAGTTCGGCGGCGTAGTCGGCCAGTTCCGCGGGTGTCGGGTCTTCGGTGCCCGGCAGCGATTCCAGCGCCACCAGGACGTGCCGCCCCCTGCGTAGCCGGTCGAGCCGGGGCTCACGCCCGTTGTCGTCGTCCGACCCCGTGAACGCCTCCGCCTCCACCGCGGCGCGGACGACGGCGAGCGACCGGGCCGCGGTCACCTCCGGCGGCGCGTCGGCCGCGCCGTGCCGGACCCGGAGCAGGTCCGCCAGCTCCTCGGCCGTCGTGACGCCGCCCTGCCCCCGCACCAGCGAGACCACCTCGTCGCGGACGGGCACCAGCCAGTCGGCCGCGGCCCACCGCTCGACGGCCTCCTTGTGGTGCCGAGAAACCGTCGCCTGCCTCGTGCCGACCGCCTTCGCGACCGCGCTCTGCGTCGGCCACGGGTCGTCCGGGACGGTGCCGTCGGCGTCCGGGAGGCCGAGCAGCAGCCGCAGCGTCTCCTTCTTGCTGGAGCCCCGGCGCTCGTCGGCCGGGAGGAGCATCGCCGCGAGGTCGTCCACGCGCGAACCGGCATGGGGCTCGCCGGGCTGCGCGAGCGAGGGGCCCGCGACCTGCTCGTCACCCGGCTCTCGGCCCGCCCGGCGGTGCGGGCGGAGCGCGGCCGTCCACTGCTTGTGCCGCCGGTTCAGCTCCTTCTTCGCGACCGCGCCCGCACCGCGCGCCTTCGAGATCTGGTATGGCGGCACGTCCAGGAGCTGCCCGACCGTCGTCGCGCTGAAGCCCGCCGCGACCGCCACCGCGCGCGGCGACAGGCCCGCCGCGATCAGCGGGGTCTCCAGGGTCGCCGCCTCCGCCGCGATGTCGCGGGCGGCCTTCAACTCCTCCGGCCCCAGCCCGGACTCGGTATCGCCGCCCGCGAGGGTCGCCTGCGTGGTCGCCGGGGCCGTCGCGTCCGCCCTGCGGAAGATGTCGTGCCAGGCGGCTTCCATCTGCGCGAACGTGTCGAACCGCTCCGACACGTCGCGGTGCAGGGCGCGCTGGAAGAACGCGGTGAGGCCGTCGCGCAGCGCGGGCTCGAACAGCTCCGCCGACAGGTACGGGTTCGGGTCGTCGCCCGTGCGCGGGTCGGACCCGCCGTCGCCCCACCGCGGCCGCTCCCCCGACGCCATCTCGTGCAGCGTCACCGCCGCCGCGTACCGCTCGGCGTGGTCGTCGAAGTCGGGGCGGCTCGGCGTCCCCAGGAACGGGTCGAGGTAGCCGCGCGTCCCCGCCGTCGGGTCGCGGTCCGACACGTCGGTGAGGGAGAAGTCGAGGAGCTTCAGCTCCCACGTGCGGTCGGCGCGACGCAGCACCCCGAAGTTCTCCGGCTTCAGGTCGCGGTGCCGCACATTCTTCGCGACGAGCTGGTCCAGTGCGCGGAACAGGTCGCGGCCGAACCGCTCGAGCTGGTGGTAGGTCAGCTTGCCGTCGTCGTGGAGGACGGCGGCGAGGGTGCGGTCGCCGGCGAACTCCAGATCCAGGACCGTCCGGCGGGCCAGCTGCCGAGGCCCGCCCAGGAGCCGGACGATCGCGCCGCCGCCGACCTTCGCGAGGGCGTCCGCCTCCGCGGCCAGCCGGCCTGCCTTCGCCTCGTCCAGCGCCACCTTCAGGACCCGTTCCGGGCCCGGCCCCTGGCCGTCCCGTGCGGTGTCCTCGTCGTCGGTGTCGCGGCGCACCAGCAGCGCCCGCGACGTGGCGCCCGAGCCGAGAACCCGCTCGACGCGCCACATGCCGTCGGCGTCGCCGTCCACGATCTGGCCGGGCATCGCGGTCAGCGGATCCGTGCCCTCCCAGCCGCCCGCGAGGACGTCGTCGGGGACGGCGGCGTCCTGCTCGGCGGCGTCCAGCTCCGCCAGGAACCGGTCCGCCGACTCCAGCCGGTTCGCCGGGACGCCCTGCGTCGCCTCGAACACCAGCCGGTCGAGCCGGTCGCCGAGGCCGTCCACGACCGCGTACGGGTGCAGGCCGCCGGCGTCCCGCAGCGTGTCGATCAGGCTGGCGCGGTCGGGGGCGGGAGGCTGGCCAGTGAGGATCAGGTACGCGATCGCGCCGACGCCGAACACGTCCATGTCGACCGGGTCGGGGTACTGCTGGTCGAACTCGGGCGCCAGGTAGACCAGCGCGGCGTCGTCGACGAGCTCGGCGTCCAGGCTGGACTGGCCGATCGTCATCGGGGTGGTGGTGTCGAAGTCGCGCGCCGCGGTCTGCCAGTCGATGATGCGTAGCACCGGTTGCGACCCGTCGTCCTTCGCCGACACGTACACCGACCGCGCGGCCAGCGCCCGGTGGTACAGCGACCGGTTGTGCGCGTACCGGACGGCCTCGGCGAGCTGCCGGACGAGCCCCAGCCGCGTCTCCGGGGTGAGCGACTCCCCGTGCACGTCCAGGTAGGAGTCGAGCCGCAGGTCACGGTGGTCGTGGCGGAACAGGATCGCCGAACCGCCCTGGTGCTCGCGGATCTGGACGGCCTGCGCGATGCCCGGATGGTTGATGCCCTGCAGCACCTGGTACTCGCGGCGAGCTGCCCGGTCGACCGTCCTGCGCGCGTCGTCGGTCGCCTGCCGGTTCACCAGGTAGATTCGGACCCGGCCCTCCTCGTGCACGATGTCGTGCCGCTCGGCGAGCCGGTCCTCCCAGCGCGGCCCGGCCTCCAGCACGCTCGGCTGCATGCGCCACTCGTCCCCGAACCGCAGATGGGCCGTGGAGTGGGTGATGCCGATCCGCTCCAGCATCTGCGGCAGGCGCCTGGAGAAGTCGGCGGCGACCCTGCGCTGCTCGTTCTCCGGGGGGCGTCCCAGCAGGTCGTGCCAGATGCGGCCGAGGCCGGTCTGACGGTCGTCGCGGCCGTACACGCGGGTGCGCTGGATCTCGTCCAGGTCCGACACGAGGTTCGGCGCGGTGAGGAACACCGCCGGCTCGACCCTCGGGACCCGGACGCTGAAGAACCCGAGCTCTCTGGCGGCCCAGGACAGTCGGCTCCTCAGCTCCTTGGACTTCCAGTCGGTCAGCGGCAGCGGGTTGCGGATCGTCCTCGGGCGGTCCGGGCCGTTGAACGTCCACGTCGCCCCGTTGTTGACGACGCGGCCGGGATGCGCCTTCAGCTCGACGAGGTACAGCCCGCCGGGCGTCGCGACGAACAGGTCACACTCGTGGACCCGGCCTGACGGGGCGACGAAGGAGAACAGGGCCCACGCGCGGTACGGCTCCACGTTGGGCATCAGGGCCTTGACGTGGTCCAGCCCCTCCTGCTCCCAGGGGAAGTCGGACTGCCTCTCCTGGAACCACCGCTGGACGGGCCTCGGCGGCCTCGGAACCGGCCTGCCGGACCCCGACATTCGCCCCTCCGCTCCCCGCACTCCCTATGCCCGCCGCGCCCCGGACGGGCCTAGATCCTACCGACGCCCAACCCCTGCACTGGAGCGTTTCAGGCCCGGCCCGGTGTCAGATACCGGCCACACACTCCCCGTAATCCCCCAGGCTCCCCCAGACGTCCGCCGGCACCAGCAGCCTGAGCTGGCGCCTGACCCCTGAGTGACCGACCCCCCGACCACGGGCAGCCGACCCAGGCCGAAACAGGGTTCCCATGGCTCTTCCGGCAGTCCTGACCAGCGCCGACCGCCAGAATGCGGGTTCTGGTCGATACGGCCGCGCATCGGCGCAATCCGCGCTCTCGGCGTCGCCTGTTCACCAGGACGTTCGCATCGGCGACGCCAAGGGCAAGGGCGGAACCCCAGAACCCGTGTTATCCCGGTATCCGTAGCAATCGTCAATAAGGTGACCGCGCCATGTCCGATCATGGCATCCTGCCATCAACCACTGTGACTCGCCTGGCTACCGGCCACCGGTCGTCCACCCGAACGGGGAGACTGCAGATGCCATACACCGCTGAAATCAGCCGCAGCAACCCGAGCTGCTTCATCTTCTTGATCGATCAGTCGGCCTCCATGAGTGACCCGATCGGCGGAGAAATCCCGCAGCAGAAGGCCGACGTCGTCGCTGACGCGATCAACCGCCTTCTCACTGAGCTCTCGGTGAAGTGCGCCAAGGAAGAGGGCGTTCGGGACTACTTCCACGTCGCGGTCATCGGCTATGGAGCTTCGGTCGGATCCGCCTTCAGCGGCGTCCTGGCCGGACGTGACCTCGTACCGCTGAGCGAAGTCGCCGACAACCCCGCGCGAGTGGAGAGCCGAGCCAAGAAGGTTCCCGACGGGGCCGGCGGCCTGGTCGAGACGACCACGAGCTTCCCGCTGTGGATGGAGCCCCTGGCCAACGGCGCGACCCCCATGTGCCGAGCGTTGAGCTATGCGGAGTCGCTGGTGACCAAGTGGATCAGCGAGCATCCCGGCTGTTTCCCGCCCATTGTCCTCAACTTGACGGACGGAGAGGCCAACGACGGTGACCCGCTCGCTTCAGCGTCGCAAATCCAGAGCCAGGCCACCGCAGACGGTCCGGTGCTGTTGTTCAACCTGCACGTCTCAGGGGCCGGCGGAGTCGCGGTCACCTTCCCAGACAGCGATGCTCAACTTCCCGATGCGTTCGCCAAGCAGCTTTTCGCCATGTCCAGCCCGCTGCCCTCGCACATGCGGGCGTACGCGGCGCAACAAGGTTTCGGAACGAGCGATGCCACTCGGGGCTTCGTCTACAACGCAGACATAACTTCGGTGGTGCAGTTCCTCGACATCGGAACCCGCGCGACTGACCTGCGCTGAAAAGATGCGCGCGAACCTAGCCATCTTCTCCACCCCCAAGGACGGAAGTACGGAGGAGGAGTACGAGGATGCTGCGTGCTGCCTGCCCGAGCCGACCAATGAGGGTGAAGTCTCCGCTGACCTCCTAAGGGTCGCGGTCGCCGATGGCGCCTCCGAGAGCCTGCTCGCCAATCGTTGGGCGCGCCTACTGACCCACGAGTTCACAAACTCGCAGATCTCGGCGGTACTCCGTCCTCACGAGTTCGCCGCAGCCTCACTCGCCGCGGCCACAACTTGGGACGAGACCATGGCAGCGTATGTGGACGAACGGGTTGCCCGCGGCAAGCCCATCATGTGGTATGAGCAGCCTGGATTCGACCGAGGTGCATACGCAACGCTCATCGCGGTGTGTTTCGGCGACGCCGACAGTGGTCGTAGCGGTGCCGACCATGCCCATAACCCTCACGACAGCGGTGGCCATGGCGCATCCGCAAATGATCAACTCATGCCCTGGCACGCTGCCGCTATCGGGGACAGTTGTCTGTTCCAAGTGCGGGACGACCGGTTGGCTAAAGCGTTCCCCATGGACGCCTCGATGCAGTTCGGGACCAACCCCGATCTTCTATGCAGCCGCGGGCTGGACGAACGGCTGGTGGCCGACCGAGCCCGATTCGACTCGGGCGCCTGCCAGGAAGGGGACACTTTTTTTCTGTGTACCGATGCCCTCGCTGCCTGGTTCCTAAGCCGGTACGAGGCCGGCCATAGTCCGTGGGCGGAGCTCACCGATCTCGGCTCTGCAGAGATACCCGCCTTCTCGGAGTGGGTGGCCGCCCAGCGCTCGGCTGGCCTGATGCGCAATGACGACGTCACCCTCGTCCGGGTGGACATCTGGTGAACACGGCCGGGCCACGGCGTTTTCCGACCGGCGCCGAATACGTCGATGCACTACAGAATACCGGCCTGTGCTTCGAAGACCTCGATCTCAAGAGAGCCACCCCCGATCTGGACAGGCTCGGCCGCCCCCGACCCATCTCAGGCAACTTCGCCAGCGTCTTCGCGCTCACCTCCACCGCTGGCGAAAAGTTTGCGGTCAAGTGCTTCACTCGCGAAGCCCAGGACCAGGAACGACGTTATCGCGCGATCAGCGACCACCTAGCCACCGTCAACCATCCATGGAAAGTGGACTTCGAATACATCCTGCGCGGAGTCCTGGTCATGGGGAACTGGTATCCCGTGCTCAAGATGCGGTGGGTCACAGGCATCGGGCTGGTCCGCTGGATCGATGCGAACCTGCACGACCAGGCCGCCCTCGGCAGACTAGCGGCAAACTTCGCCAAATTGGTCGAGCAACTCGCTGCCGCCGGCATCGGTCACGGCGACCTACAGCACGGGAACCTGCTCGTGGCTCCGGACGGATCACTCCGGCTCGTCGACTATGACGGAATGTACGTGCCGGCCCTGGCCGGTTTGCCTCCCGCCGAGATGGGGCATCGCAACTACCAGTCACCGATGCGTGGGCAGACGGAATTTGGTCCAGACCTCGACCGCTTCTCCGCATGGGTGATCTATCTCGCACTTGTGGCGATTTCCTCCGATCCCTCTCTCTGGCAGCAGTTGCACGAGCCGGACGGCGAGTATCTTCTTCTCTCTGAAGAGGACTTCACGGACCCCGCAACCTCAATACGCTTTGCTCTTCTGCTCGGTTCCGCCGCACCCGAAATCCGAAAGCTGGCCGCTCTTGTTCGAGATGCTCTTACCCAGCCATTGAGCAGCTTGAAACCTCTCAACTCCTCCAATACCAGAATTCCATCGGCATCTTCCGACTTTTCGGCACCCTTCCTCGCCGGGTCCGCAGCGCCGCATATCTTGCAACCCCCCAAAGGGACTCTGCCGTCATGGATGGCAGGCCACCTGCCTCCAAAACCACTGGAACCACCTGTAATCTTTCGCGGGCCTCGCCCATTGCTGGCGCTGGGGCTGCTCATTCCTGCGATGCTCGCACCAGCTCTGCTGGTGGTCCTTGGTCTCATCAACACGCTAGCAGTCTCAGGAGACGTGGGCGTTGGACTTGCCGCACTATCCGCTATGGCATTCAGGTATCGGCGTCGTTCCGAGGTAGCAGAAGCGCGGAACGCACGGCAACGCCGAGCCGAGACTGCACAACACCTCCGAGGGCTTGACCGGGAACTAAAGCAGATTGAGAAGGAACAGACTAGCCTCGATCTCCACATGACGAAGACTCACGAGGATCTCGCAGCGCGCCGAAACTCGCTGCAGGAACTTTTCGTCAAGGCCGACCAGCGGGCCGATCGGGAGCTAGAAACTCAGCTGATACCCATTGAAACCGAGTTGCGCAACCTGACGAGCCTACGGCAGCGAAAGCTCAGCATGGCGTTGTCTAAACTCCAGGAGGCCCATGTCCGTTCCCGGCTTGCGCGGATCACCATCGCCAACAGTCCGCCTCATGGTATCGGCGCCAAGCTCGTAGCCAATCTTAAAGCCGCTGGTATCTCCACCGCCGCAGACTTCACCGGGATAGTCCTCATCTCAGGCAGCTATCAGAACGCGGATGCCTATTTCGTGCTCGCCGGTTCGACACACCGCGTCAAGGTGCCCGGCATCGGGGAAGTGAAGGCCCAGACTTTGAACGAATGGCGCCAGAGTCACGAAACACACGTCCGTCGGTCACAACCGCGTTCGCTGCCCGCAGCCGAGCGGCAGGCAATCTTGGCTGGACTTGCAGCACGGGAGAAGAAACTGAAATCCCAGAAGGAAGCCGCGAGGCAGCATTCCGCCGCGAAGAGGGTGGCCGCGCGCAAAGACCTAGAGAGCCAGCAGGCCCAACTGACCGCGGAGGAACAAAACGCGCGGGCCTCTGCTGCGCAGGCCCGAGTCGTCTTGAACCAGCGCATGGCGGTCGCAAAATCCGCCTTGACCTCGGCTGACCAGGCTCTTACCGCCGCGATAGCCGATGTGGACAGATACCGCAGGGTCACGTTCTTCTACTTTTTGCGTTTCTCGCTCACCGGTTGATTGACAGCCAGCCTTTTTGATGCTAACTAACCTCGATTATTCGTGTGGTCGGTTGGGTCACGGAGCGAC
>NZ_JBEZJP010000230.1:0-12417 GCF_040653175.1 Actinomadura sp. NPDC048032 | reverse complement strand
GCGGCCACGAGAGGGGTCTCCTCTCCGCCCACAGCGGCCTCCAGAACACCGATGGGGAACGCGGCCTGTCGGAAAGAGACTCTAGCCGGAGTCGGGCCCCTAACGGGACCCGGAAACCGCCTCGCGGCAAGGCATGTGTAGCCTCCGTGCAGGGTGTCGCCGTCTTCCGCGGAGGGCCGGAACAGCGGTTCGCGCCCTTATCCGGACCTCGTGGGCGAGTCCTGGGCGGACAGCGCGGCCTCGACATCGGGGTGGATCGCGAACAGCCGGTGCAGGCCAGTGATCATCAGTAGCCGCAGCTGGGCGGGCCGCACCCCGGCGAGCGCGATCTCGCCGCCGTCGGCGGAGATCTGGTTGTGCGCGGCGACCAGCGCCCCGAGCCCGGCCGCGTCGCAGAACGGAACGGCGGTGAAGTCGGCCACCAGGCGGCGCGGCCCCGCGCCGGGCAGCCGCCCGTGCATCTCGACGAGCCGGTCGCGCAGCGGCCCGGCGGTGCGCAGGTCGATCTCCCCGGCCACCGCGACGACGGCCGTGCGGGCCCCGACCCTGGTGGTCTCGATGCGCAGCCCGTCGCCGGCGTGCGCGCAGGAGACGTCGGGGGCGGCCCCCGAAAAGGCGTCCGGGACGGCGGAGGCCCGGACCGCACCGGCCCGGCACCGCACCTCCGGGGGGCGTCGGCCCGTCCTTCCGGCCCGCCTGCTCTCCTCGGTCATCACGCTCGCCCCCACTCTGTGCGGCCTCGTCGCCGCCCTGGTCAACCCACTGATCAACACGTTAGGCGCGGTACCGCGACGGCGTGATCCCCCGCCGGTCGCGGTTCCCGCTCCTCCCCGCGGACGAGCCCCGCGCGGCGGCAGGCCCCCCTGCCCCGCGTCCACGTGGAGACCATCTTCCCAGCTCACCCGTCACGGGGCGGCGCCAATGGCGACCGCATGCGGCCATTCGATCACGGAATGCAGTGAAAACACCGGGACCGCGCCGCGCCTCACGTACGGCTCGGGCGCTCTCCCTGGGAGCCGCGCTGCGCCCGGGCCGACGCATAGAGGCATACGGCGGCGGCCGTCGCCAGGTTCAGGCTCTCGGCCCGCCCGTAGATGGGCACGCGGACGACCTCGTCCACATGCCGCAGGATCTCCTCGGGCAGCCCCCACGCCTCGTTCCCGAACACCCAGGCGGTGGGGCGCGCGAGCACGCCCTCGTCGATCGCCTCGTCGAGGGTGCGGTCGCCCGCGCCGTCGGCGGCGAGGACGGTCAGTCCCGCGCCCTTCAGCTCCGGGATCAGCGCGTCGAACCGGGGGCCGACGACGACCGGCAGGTGGAACAGGCTGCCCGCGGAGGCGCGGACGCACTTGCCGTTGTAAGGGTCGACGGACGCGTCGGTGAACACGACCGTCTCCGAGCCCGCCGCGTCGGCGGTGCGCAGGACGGTTCCCGCGTTGCCGGGGTCGCGGACGTGCGCCAGCACGGTCACCAGCCGTGGACCGTTCTCCAGGGCCCGGTCCAGCGGGACGTCGACGAACTCGCAGACCGCCAGCAGCCCCTGCGGGGTGACGGTCTGGGCCAGTTCGGCCATGATCTCGCCGCTGACGCGCAGCACCGGCGCGCCGGCGCGCTCGGCGGCGAGCACCAGCTCCGGGTGGCGGGCCTCCGCCTCGGCCGTGGTGAACAGCTCGGCGAGGCCGCCGGGGATCTGCAGCGCCTCCCGCACCGCCTGCGGCCCTTCGGCGAGGAACCGGTTCTCGCGGCGCCGGAAGGCGCGCTTGGCGAGCCGACGAGCGGCCTTCACCCGTGGTGATCGGAGAGAGGTCAGCTCGCGGCCCGCCATGTCGCTGTGATCGCCCGTGTGCCGGTCACCCGGCTCAGGCCGCCTCCGAACCCTCGGCCGGCAGCGCGTCCTTGGCGATCTTCACCAGGGCGGCGAAAGCCGGGGCGTCGTTGACGGCGAGCTCGGCGAGCATGCGCCGGTCGACCTCGACCTCGGCCGCCTTGAGGCCCTGGATGAACCGGTTGTAGGTGATGCCGTTGGCGCGGGCCGCGGCGTTGATCCGCTGGATCCACAGCCGGCGGAACTGGCCCTTGCGGTCCTTGCGGTCCCGGAAGGCGTAGGTCATCGAGTGGAGCTGCTGCTCCTTGGCCTTGCGGTACAGGCGCGAACGCTGCCCGCGGTAGCCGCTCGACCGCTCCAGGACGACCCGACGCTTCTTGGCGGCGTTGACCGCCCGCTTCACGCGTGCCACGTGCTGACTCCTTCGTGGGGGCCGGGGCCGTGCTGGCCTCGGCCGGTCGGCGATGTTCCTGGTCGAGTGCTACTTGCGCAGCAGCTTCTTGATGTTCTTGGCGTCGGCGTCGGCCACCACGGCGGGGCCGGACAGCCGGCGCGTCCGCTTGGTCGGCTTGTGCTCGAGCAGGTGGTTCTTGTTGGCGCGGCGGCGCATCACCTTGCCGGAGCCGGTCAGCTTGAAGCGCTTCTTGGCACCGCTGTGGGTCTTGGTCTTCGGCATGGTCGCCGTCGTCTCCCTCTTTCCGGCCTCCGTGCCCACCGGCACGGAGGCGCGCCTGATCGGCGCACCGCACGGCGATCCGTGGACGCGCCAGGTCAGGCTTCAATGTACGTACGCCGCGAACTTCGCTCAGCCGCGAGATCGCGATGGGGACCGCCGCGAGGCCGGTCCCGGAACGGCCGTCAGACGGTGGTCTCCGACTCCTGCCCGCGGGCCGTCTTCTTCTTGTGCGGACCGAGCACCATGATCATGTTTCGGCCGTCCTGCTTGGGCCGCGACTCGACGAAGCCGAGCTCCTCGACATCGTCGGCGAGCCGCTGCAGCAGCCGGAAACCGAGCTCGGGACGGGACTGCTCACGACCACGGAACATGATCGTGACCTTCACCTTGTCCCCGGCCTTCAGGAACCGCACCACGTGACCCTTCTTGGTCTCGTAGTCGTGCGGGTCGATCTTCGGGCGGAGCTTGATCTCCTTGATGACCGTGTGCGCCTGGTTCTTCCGCGCCTCACGCGCCTTCATCGCGGACTCGTACTTGAACTTGCCGTAGTCCATGAGCTTCGCGACGGGCGGACGCGCGGTGGGCGCCACCTCGACGAGGTCGAGGTCCGACTCACGCGCGAGTTCAAGGGCCTTGGCGATGGGCACGATGCCCACCTGTTCGCCGTTCGGGCCGACGAGCCGGACCTCGGGCACGCGAATGCGGTCGTTGATACGCGGTTCGGCGCTGATGGGACCTCCTAGGGGCCGTTCTCAGGTTCATTGGACCGGTCGTACCCCGAGGCTTCCACGAGAAAAGCCCCGCACGACTCACGCACGGGGCCACCTTCGGTCTCCCGGGACGGACATGCCGCCCGGGAACGACGACGGGACGGGCTGAACGCCCGCTCGCCGGACCGAGACCCACCGGCCTTTCAGCCGGTCAGGTGGGAGGTGGCCTCCGCTTGAGCGCCCGGCACGCGCCACCATCTGGTCGCGCGCACAAGGCCGGTCGACCACCAAGAATACCACCCGGTGGGACCGGGTGCGTCATGCCGGACGATCATTCGCCGCATACCGGACGAGAGCCCGGATGAGGGTACGCCGTCCAATACAACAGGCCGCGACGCGGTGTGATTCCCGGTGCCCTCGTGCCCCCGGAGGAGTGAGATTGTTCTGGCCGGGCGGGCGTCTCGGCGGGCGGGCCGCCGATTGTTACGGTGGAGCCGAGACGGCCCGGTGGGGCCGGCACCAGGGAGGACTCCCGCGATGCCCTCGGTCGACGCCGGCGCCGCCGGCCCGCTCACCGCCGCGCCGCCGGCCCGGCTCCAGTTCGCGCAGAAGGCCTTCATCGTCTCGGGCGGGCGGCTGCTGCTCGTCCGCAAGGCCGCCTCCGACCCGTTCCACCCCGGCTGCTGGGAGGTGCCCGGCGGGCGGCTGGAGGAGGAGGCCGACCTCGATCTCGACGACCACATCCGCCGCGAGGTCTGGGAGGAGGTCGGGCTGAAGATCGACCCGGGACCGCCGTTCCATCTGTGGCAGTGGTTCATGCCCGACCGCGAGAATCCCGGCGGGCAGATCCGGGTGGTCGCGGCGGCGCGCCGCTGCCGGCCCGTGACCCTGGACGCGACCCTGGAGAACCAGGACGTCAGCGACCACCTGGACCGGTGCGCCTGGGCGCCGCTCCGCGAGCTCGGCGGGTACGACCTCATTCCGAGCCTGCGCCCGGTGATGCGGGCCTTCCTGGTCCCCGTCGGCTGACCGGGTGATGGCGCCGTTCCGATCGCCCCTCGAATGGCCGGGCCTCGACGGCGCCGCCGAGCGCCGCTTCTCGCTCTTCGTCATCGGGGACGCGGGGGTCGAGGTGCGCGCGAGCCTGCCGGGCGTCCGCTTCGCCGAACTCGACGCCGACCGGCTCTGCTACGCGCCCGCCCGGGTGCTGACCGCGGGGACGGCGGTCAACCTCGCCCGCTGCGCGGTGGGCTACTTCCGCCGGGTCGGCGTGCTGGCCAAGGTCGGCGACGACGACTACACGGAGGCGATCCGCCGCGAACTGCACCGGATCGGCGCGGCCCACCGCCTGGTCGTCGAGCCCGGCGTCCCGAACGGCGTGTCGGTCATGCTGCGCGCCGGCGCCGCGGACGGCGGCGGGTCCGGCGTCCGGCTGCTGGTCGTCCAGGACGAGCCGCCCGCACGGCGGCTCTCCGCGGCGGACGTGCGCGCGGCGGCGGCCGGGATCGAGGACGCCGACGTGCTCGCCGTCGACGGATACTCACTGCTGGCCCCCGGCTCCCGGGAGGCGCTCCACGAGGCGGTGCGCACGGCCCGCGCGGCGGGCACGCGGGTGGCGTTCGACGTCGTCCCCCACGACATCGACGCGCGGCTCCCGGCGTCCTGCGTGCTGCCGGTCCTGCGGCGGGCGGACCTCGTCGTCTCCGAGGCGCACACCCTCGCGCGCCTGCTCGGGCACCCTCCGCCCGCAGGCGGCCGGGAACCTCGGGATCTGCTGCCGGTCCTCGACCGCGCCGTTCCCGGCGCTCCCCTGTGGCTGCTGCGGTTCGGACCGACCTCCCTCGAACGGGTGCTCGTCCACCAGCGGGGACGGCCGCCGGTGACGTACTCCACCGGCTACGACCCCGGGGCGGCGCGGGCGGGGTACGGGGACCGGCTGACCTCGTGCGAGCTCTACTGGTGGCTGTCGGGAGGCTGACCCGTGCCGGGCGAAGAGGCCGCCGCCCGCATCGCCCGCAGCGTGCGCAGGAAACGCCGCCTGCTGGCGGGCAGCCCGAAGCTCTCCTGCCAGCGCCAGGTCCGGCCCGGGCCGGCCGCCGCCACGGCCCAGCGCAGGAACTGGCTCCGCACGCCGTCGCCCGAGTGGACGGTCGCGACGCCGTCCTCCTCGATCAGCAGATAGGAGCGGCCGGCGCGGTAGCAGTCCCGGAGGGCCGCGTGGTCCGCCGGAACGCCGGGGCGCCCCTCCCGCTCCACGATCGCCCGCACGCCCGTGGTGCCGGGGACGAAATGCCAGTGCGCGTGGTCGATGCACGCGCCGCCGCCCTGGGAGCTCGCCGGTCCGTGCTCGAACAGCAGCAGCCCACCGGACCCGTACGCCTCCAGGTAGAGGCGGGCCACGCGGTCGCGCCACCGCAGGGCGCCCTCCCACATCGGCCGGGGGAAGTCCCCGGCGCACTGGTGATGCTCGCGCGTCACCAGCAGGAGGTGGCCCTCGGCGAGCGGCGCGACGTCCGGGATGAGGAAGAAGTCGCGGTCGCCGGCGATGACGCCCGACTCGCCGGGCAGGCCGACCATGCCGTTGAAGCGGAATCTCAGCGGGGGGCACAGGACGCAGTCGTCGGTCTCGTCCCGGAGGGTCTGTTCGGGCAAGCCACCTCCAGCATCGCGGAACGCGGGAGCGGTCTGCCTCCAGCGTGCCCGGTGCGGCACCCCGGTGCTCGCTGCGGCGGCGGATACAGACGCGGAACCCGCGAGGTACAAACCCTGGCCCGCCGGGAACAACAAGAGCAGAAGGCCAGAACGTGAACCAGACACCTCCGCTCCCGTCCCCGGCGCCCCCCGCGCCCCGCGCAGTCCGCTCCGCCGCCCGGCGGCGACGCGCGGACGTCCCGGTCATCGACATGGCCGTCCTCGACACCCGGCTGAACGAGTCGCTGGACGTCCTGCGCGACACCTACGCCCCCGCGCTCGGCGCCGGCGGGGGCTGGTACCACGAACTCGCACGGCCGGAGCCCGGCACCACCGCCACCGCCCTCGGGCTGATGGCGTTCGCCGAGGCGGGGCGGGCGTTCGAGCACTTCGACGACGGCCTGGAACTCCTCGCCGCCCGGCAGACCCGCTCCGACGACCCGCTGCGCGACGGCGGCTGGGCCACCAAGACCAGCCTCGGCATGCCGGTGGTCGAGGCCACCGGCTGGATCGCGCGCTTCCTCGCCCGCGCCCGCTGCGGCCTGCGCGAGGACGCCCCCGACCTGGACCGCGCCTACCGGTGGCTGCTGCACAACCAGAACCCCGACGGCGGCTGGGGCTCGCTGCACGGCTGCCCGTCCCGGGTGTGGCTGACGTGCCTGGCGCTGCGGGCGCTCAGCCAGCTCAACCCCTACGACCCCGCCGTCGACCGCGGCGTGGAGTGGCTGACGGCCGACCGGACCGCGCACCGCCCCGCCTGGGGCCCGACTCAGGCGTCCCGGCCCACCGTCACGCACACCGCGTTCGCGCTGGTGACGCTGGCCGAGGCGCGTCCCGACCTGAGGACCGAGCGGCTGCTGGACGCCTACGACTGGCTGCTGAAGCACCTCGACCCCGACGACGACCACACGTGGATCGAGACCTACGGCGTCTCGCCGCCCACCGCGGCGGAACGCGGCACCGGACCGCAGCCGGTGTGGCGGCTCGCGCTGTGGCACTACGGCCTGCCGATCGCGCTCACCGCGCTGCTGCGGGACCCGCGCGGACCGCACGGGCCGACGGTCGCCCGCGCGTTCCGGACGCTGGTGCGCGGGGAGGTCGCCGACCCGCGCTGGAACGGCTACCCGGGCAGCGGCCGCACGTCGCTGTGGACGCTGTGGTGGAGGCTGGAGACGCTGGTCGCGCTCTCCCGGACCCCCCTCTCCCGGAACGCCGACATCCTGCACTGGCTGCCGGACGCGATGGTCGTGCAGCGCGCCCACGCCCGGGAACGCCCGCTGGCCCATCTGCTCCCGCACCGCCGCCTCGTCGACCCGGTCGGGCTGGCCCAGCGGCACTGGGCGGCGTTCCTGCTGAGCCTGGTGTGCGCGGGCAGCGCGCTCGGCGTCGCCGCGGGCGTGTGGGGCTGGAAGGACTTCTGGCTCAGCGTCATCCTGCCGATCGTCCTCACCAGCATCGACGAATCGGTCAAGCGGCGCCGCGCCCAGCGCGCCCCGCCCTGAGGCGGATCAGGCGCGGCGGGCGAGCTCCGCCTCGCCCGCGGCGCGCATCGCCTCCACCGGCACGTCGTCGCGGCCCGTCATCATGGCCACCTGCCGGACGGCCTGGTGCAGGAGCATCGCGAAGCCGCCGACGACCGTGCCGCCCGCGCGCTCGACGGCCGCCGCGAGCGCCGTCGGCCACGGCGCGTACACGACGTCGAACACGGCCGCGCCGGACTCGGCGACCGGCGCGGCGAACGCGTCGGCGGCCCGCCCGGGCAGCGTCGACACCACGAGCTCCGCCGAGAGGTGCGCCGGCGCCTCGTCGAGCTTCACGACCCGGACCGCGAGCCCGAACCGCTCCCCCACCTCGGCCGCCGCGGCGGCGCGCTCCGGCGTGCGGACCGCCAGGACGGCCTCGCGCGTGCCGAGCCCGGCGAGCGCCGCCAGCGCGGACGCGGCCGTCGCGCCGCCGCCCAGCACCAGCGCCGTGGACGGACCCTTCAGCCCCGCCTCGGCGAGCGCCTTCTCGATGCCGTACACGTCGGTGTTATCGCCGTGCCGCCGCCCGTCCCGGAGGACGATCGTGTTGGCGCCCCCGACCTTCACCGCGAGGTCCGAGACCGTGTCCACGAGGCCGAGCGCGACGCGCTTGAGCGGCATGGTCAGCGACAGGCCCGCCCACTCGGGGCCGAGCCCGTCCAGCACCGCGGCCAGGCCGTCCTCGCCGCACTCGACCGCGTCGTAGGACCAGCCGTCCAGCCCCATCGCCGCGTACGCCGCCCGGTGCAGCACCGGCGACAGCGAATGGGCGATCGGCGACCCGAGCACCGCCGCGCGGCGGCCCGTCCCGCCGGTCACTGGCCCGGGTGCGCCTTCTGCCATGCCCGGAACTCCTTCTCGATCGCCAGCCGCTCCTGCTCCGTCGTGGCGAACTTGGTGACCTTGTTCGTCGGGTCGGTGGCGATGAAGTACAGCCACGTCCCGTCCTCCGGGGCCAGCGCCGCCTCGATCGCGTCCGGGCCCGGGTTGGAGATCGGGCCGGGCGGCAGACCCGGGTGCAGGTAGGTGTTGTAGGGCGAGTCGGTCTGCAGGTCCTTCTCGGTGACGGTGAGCCGCCGCTCGTTCAGCGCGTACAGCACCGTCGTGTCGAACTGCAGCTTCATGCCCTTCTCCACCCGGTTGTAGATGACCCGGGAGATCTTCGGCAGGTCGCTCGGCTTGCCGCCCTCGGCCTGGACCAGGCTGGCGAGCGTCATGACCGTCGCCGGGTTCATGTGCGCCTTGCGCGCTTCGGCGACGAGGTCGACGCTGGCGGCCTCCTTGTTGAAGCGCCCCACCATCTCCTTGAGGATCTGCTCCGCCGTGCCGTTCGGATCCAGGTCGTAGCGGCCCGGGTACAGGTACCCCTCGACCTTGCCCCGCGCGTAGGCGGGCAGCCCGAGGTTCTTCGGCCGCTTCGCCACCGCCTGGAACTCCTTGACGGAGATGCCGGTCTTCTTCGCCAGCAGCTCGAAGACCTCGACGGCCCGGCGGCCCTCGGGGATCACGACCTGGTTCCCGGCCCGCGACTTCGGGTCGAGCAGCAGCGCCACCGCCGCGGCCGACGACATCTGCAGCCGCATCTGGTAGAAGCCCGGCTGGATGCTGGAGGCGCGGGCCTCCTTGTTGTAGGTCTTCACGAACGCCGCGGAGCTCTTGACGACCTTGTGCTGCTCCAGCGTCGTCCCGATCACCGACCCGGTCGCGCCGTCCTTGATCTGGACGGTGACCTTGCCGGTGCCCGCGCCGTCGTAGTCCGGCGGATGCCACTTGTTGTCGAGCCACGCGTACCCGAGGACGCCGCCTGTGCCGAACACGGCCACGAGGAACGCCATCGCGAACAGCGCGGCGGCGCGCCCGCTGCGCTTGCGGCGCTTCTGGCGCTTGCGCCGCCGCCGCTGGTCCCGCCTGCCGCGGGGCGCCGCGGGCGGTGGCCCGGCGCCGGTCGGGGTGGAGGAGGGGTGCGATTGGGTCATGAGCTCCCCTGGACGATCTCGCCCGGGGGGCGTCCGGTCAACCGCTCGGCGTCGAGGGCCGCCTGGAGCAGGACCGCCGCGGCCGCCTGGTCGACGACCTTGCGCCGCGCCTGGCCGTGCACGCCGCCGGCCCGCAGGCCGTTCTCGGCGGTGACGGTGGTGAGCCGCTCGTCGTGCAACCGCACGGTCTCCGGGGGGAGGCGGTCGGCGAGCCTGGCCGCGAACCTGCGCGCCGACTGCGCCGCCGGGCCCTCCCGGCCCGACAGCGACGTCGGCAGCCCGACGACGACCTCGATCGCCTCGTGCTCGGCGACCAGGTCGGCGAGCCGGTCGACGTCACCCTTGCCGCTCTTCACGGTCTCCAGGGGGGACGCGAGGATGCCGCCGGGATCGCACCGGGCGACCCCGACCCGAACGCTCCCCACATCCACCCCGAGCCGCACGCCCTGCCTCATCGCCTCGCCTCCGCTCGGCGGCTCGGAGCGCAACCCGGGCTCACGCGGCCCCTACCGCCCGCTCGACGGCGGCGAGGGCGTCGCCGATCGCGGCGGGGTTGGCGCCGCCCCCCTGGGCCAGGTCGTCCTTGCCGCCGCCGCCCCCGCCGAGCGCCTTGGCGGCCAGGCCGACGAGAGCGCCCGCCTTCAGGCCGCGGTCACGCGCGCCCTGGGTGACGGCGACGACCACGACGGGACGGTCCTTCGGCGTCCCGGCGACCATCACGACCGCGGGACGCGAGGTCAGGCGGCCGCGGATGTCGACGGCCAGCTTGCGCAGGTCGTCGGCGCCGGTGCCGTCGGGGGCGCGGTGCCCCACGAACGCGGTGCCGGCCACGTCCTTGGCGCCCTCGGCGAGGGACTCCGCGATCGCGAGGACCTGCTGGGAGCGGAGCTTCTCCAGCTCCTTCTCGGCGTCCCGCAGACGGGCGACCACGCCGGAGACGCGCTCGGGCAGCTCCTCCTTGCGGGTCTTCATCTGCTCGGCGAGCTGCGCCACGAGGACGCTCTCGCGGGCCAGGAAGCGGAAGGCGTCGATGCCGACGAGCGCCTCGACGCGCCGGACGCCGGCGCCGATGGACGACTCGCCCAGCACCTTGACCAGGCCGAGCTGCCCGCTGCGGGCGACGTGGGTGCCGCCGCACAGCTCGCGGGAGTAGTCGCCGACCTCGACGACCCGCACCTCGTCGCCGTACTTCTCGCCGAACAGCGCGAGCGCGCCCATCGCGCGGGCCTCGTCGATCGAGGTGTGGAAGGCGCGCACGTCCAGGTCGCCGACCAGGACCTCGTTCACCTCGTCCTCGACGTCGCGCAGCACGCTCGCGGGGACCGCGCCGGACGCGGTGAAGTCGAACCGGAACCGGCCGGGCGAGTTCTCCGACCCGGCCTGCGCGGCGGACTCGCCGAGCGCGCGGCGGAACCCGGCGTGCACCATGTGGGTCGCGGTGTGCGAGCGGGAGATCGCCCGGCGCCGCTCCACGTCGACCTCGGCGTAGGCGGTGTCGCCGGCCCGCGCCTCGCCGCTGCGGACCCGTCCGCGGTGCACGATCAGCCCGGCGAGGGGCGCCTGCACGTCGGTCACCTCGACCACGGCGCCGTTGCCGAACCTGATCAGGCCGTGGTCGGCGAGCTGGCCGCCGCCCTCGGCGTAGAACGGGGTGCGGTCGAGGACGACCTCGACCTCGGTGCCCTCCCCGGCGGCGGGCGCGTTGGCGCCGTTCACCAGCAGTCCCACGAGGCGGGCGTCGCCGGCCAGGCTGCCGTAGCCGGTGAAGTCGACTCTGCCGCCCGCGCCGGTGAGCAGCTCGTCCAGGACGGAGACGTCGAGGTTGCCGGTCTTCTTGTCGCGGGCGTCCTTCTTCGCGCGGTCCCGCTGCTCCTTCATGAGCCGGCGGAAGCCCTCCTCGTCCACCTGGAGGCCCTGCTCGGACGCCATCTCCAGGGTGAGGTCGATCGGGAAGCCGTAGGTGTCGTGCAGCTTGAACGCCTGCTCGCCCGCCAGGGTCGCGCCGCCGGTGCGCTTGGTGTCGTCGACGGCGGTGTCGAAGATCGCGGTGCCGGTGCGCAGCGTCTGGAGGAAGGACTCCTCCTCCGCGTCGATGACGGTGTGGATGTTCGCGGCGGTGCGCACGAGCTCCGGGTACTGCTCGCCCATCGCCTGGATCGAGACGGCCGTCAGCTCGTGCATGAGCCCGGCGTCCTGCCCGCCGAGCAGGCGCAGGTTGCGGATGGA
This sequence comes from Actinomadura sp. NPDC048032, assembly GCF_040653175.1. Classification (NCBI taxonomy): domain Bacteria; kingdom Bacillati; phylum Actinomycetota; class Actinomycetes; order Streptosporangiales; family Thermomonosporaceae; genus Actinomadura; species Actinomadura sp. NPDC048032. The sequence goes on along the minus strand of NZ_JBEZJP010000230.1, from coordinate 790 downwards.
GCGGCGCAGGATGCGGCGCAGCACGTAGCCGCGGCCCTCGTTGCCGGGGCGGATGCCGTCGGCGACCATCATCGTGCCGCTGCGGACGTGGTCGGCGACGACGCGCAGCGACACGTCCGCGCGGTGGTCGCGGCCGTAGGTGGTGCCGGTCAGCCCGGCGGCGCGGTCGAGGACCCGCCAGAGGGTGTCGGTCTCGTAGATGTTGTCGACGCCCTGCAGGATCGCCGCCATGCGCTCCAGGCCCATGCCGGTGTCGATGTTCTTCGCCGGCAGGTCGCCGAGGATCGGGAAGTCGGTCTTGCTCTCCCCGGGGCCCCGCTCGAACTGCATGAAGACGAGGTTCCAGACCTCCAGGTAGCGGTCCTCGTCGGCGATCGGGCCGCCCTCGCGGCCGTACTCGGGGCCGCGGTCGTAGTAGATCTCCGAGCAGGGGCCGCACGGGCCGGGCACGCCCATCGACCAGAAGTTGTCCTCCATGCCGCGCCGCTGGATGCGGTCGAGGGGGACGCCGACCTTCTCGTGCCAGATGCCGTGGGCCTCGTCGTCGTCCTTGAAGACGGTGACCCAGAGCTTCTCCTCGGGGAAACCGAAGCCGCCGTCTTCCCGCGACCGGGTCAGCAGCTCCCAGGCGAAGGGGATCGCCTGCTCCTTGAAGTAGTCGCCGATGGAGAAGTTGCCCAGCATCTGGAAGAAGGTGGCGTGCCGGGTGGTCTTCCCGACCCTGATGACGGCGCCGTCCGCCGGGGTGATGACGCTGGTCGAGGCCGCCTACGCGGGCAGGGCGGCGAGT
>NZ_JBEZJP010000229.1:0-12421 GCF_040653175.1 Actinomadura sp. NPDC048032 | reverse complement strand
TTGGCGAACGGCTTCGCCATCCCGGCCCGCCACAGCAGTTCCGGCAGCACCGACGTCTGGAAGAAGTAGATGTACCAGGACCGGAGGCCCTGCCCGGCCGCCCGCCGCAGGTTGGCCGGGGTGGGTCGCGCCAGGTTCCGCCGCGTCCAGTGCGCGACGTGGTCCAGGCACGGGCCGGAGATCGAGGTGAACGAGGCGAAGCGGTCCGGCATCGTGCAGACCGCCTCCCACGCCTGGATGGAGCCCCAGTCGTGCCCCACCAGGTGCACCTTGCGCTCGGGCGCGGTCGCGTCCAGGACGGCCTCCATGTCGGCCATCAGGTACTCGAACGTGTAGCGCCTGCTCCCGCGCGGACGGGACGAGGCGCCCGCGCCGCGCACGTCGTACCGGACGACGTGGAACCGGTCGGCGAGCCGCGCCGCCACCTCGTCCCAGACGGCGTGGGTGTCGGGGTAGCCGTGGACCAGCAGGACGGTGGGGCGCGACCGGTCGCCCTGCTCGTAGACGGCGAGGTCGACGCCGTCTCCGCGGACGCGCCGCCGCGCGACGGGTGGGGCGGGGTGTGTCATGCGGTCGTCTCCCGTCGGGCCCACCGGTGCACGTGGGGCAGGTCGTCGTCGAGCCAGTGCGCGTCGTCCTCGGTGACCACGAGGATCTCCTCGAACTTCACGCCGACGCCGCGGAACCCGATGTGGGGCTCGACCGCCCACAGCCCGGGCGTCGGGGGATGCTGGGACTGCGCGGCCCCGTTCCAGAGCGGGGAGCGCCCTTCCAGGCGCTCCTTGACCAGTTCGCGGCCGATGGTCTGGAGGAACCGTACACCGAATGGGAATCCCACGCGCTTCGGGAGGATCCCACCGATGACGCCGATCTGATGGCCGATGACGCGCCCCGGATACACGCGGTGGCGGCTGTCGTAGCCCTGGCGCTCGATGAGCGCGTCGACCTCGGCGTAGACGTCGGCGAACGTCCGCCGTTCGCGGACGAGACGCAGGATCAGCGCCCGGTAGGCGGCCAGGTCGGCGTCGAGTCGTTCCCAGATTTTGTTCTCGCCGAGGACGCCGCCGTACCCGATGTCGGCGGAGTAGCCGTCCCGCACCGGCGCCATGTCCAGGATGTAGGGCATGCCCTCCTCCAGGCGCGTCCCGCCGGGCAGGAACTGCGTGGGCAGCCGGAAGCCGCGGAAGGCCGACCGGTCGCCGAACCAGGCGAACGGGGTGTGCAGCCAGTCGTCGACGCCGCGTGCGCGCAGCCACCGGCGCATGCGGCGGCACGCCTCGCGCTCGGTCACGCCCGGTTCGAGCGTGCCGGCGACCTCCTCGGCGCACCGGTAGCACAGGCGCTGGACGGCGCGGAATCGTTCGAGCTCCGCCGCGTCGTGCACGCGGGCGAGCGCCACTTTATTGGACACAATGTTAATAAATCGCCGATCCGCCCCCGGGTCAAGTGGCTCGCGGAGTGACGCCCGCCACCGCGGAGTGCGCGGGACCGGGGCGCGGAGCGTGCCGCGGTCTAGTAGGGGTCGTAGCCCGCGGCCCTGGCGGCGGGCGACCGCGTGAGGTAGTCCAGCGCGCGGGGCGTGGAGCAGACCTTGGAGGGGTGGTGGTCCGGCCTGAGGTAGACGGGCGCCTCGCCGAGCAGGAGCCGGAAGACGCCGGGCACGTGGCCGAGCCGCACCGACCGCCGGTAGGAGCGGTAGACGCGCAGCGGCGTCACCCTCCGCTTGATCGTCGGGTCCTGCTTCAGCAGGTAGAGCGAGCCGCCGATCAGCGCCCAGTACAGGAAGAACAGCGACACCACCCACGCGGCGACGCGGGTCGGGTACCGGCCTCCCATGGCCGTGTAGACGTCGAAGACCACCGAGCGGTGCTCGACCTCCTCGGCGCCGTGCCAGCGCAGCAGGTCCAGCATCGTCGGGTCCACGCCGGCCTTGTCGAGCCGGTCGTTGTCCATGATCCACTGTCCGAGGACGGCGGTGTAGTGCTCGATCGAGGCGACCGCGGCCAGCTCGAAGCGCAGCCGGCGCCGCCAGGCCCGCGGATTCCGCTCCTTCAGCGCCGCCATCTGCGCGGGGCGCTCGGCGTTGCCCCGCCCCGCCGCGTCGGTGATCCTGGAGACGTCGATGCCCGCGCGCTGCAGGATCTGGTCCAGGACGCCCTGGTGGGAGCGGGCGTGCACCATCTCCTGCCCGATGAAGCCCTTGATCTCCTCCAGCAGCCGCTCGTCCCGGATGTACGGGCGGGCGTCCTTCACGCACTGGATGAACCACTTCTCGCCCTCGGGCAGGACGATGTGGAACGAGTTGATGATGTGCGTGGCGACCGGGTCGTTCGGGACCCAGTGCAGCGGGGTCCGCGACCAGTCGAAGGAGACGCGCCGCGGCTTGATCGGCGGGTGGCGCTCGTCGACGGGCGCCGTGCCGCCGCTCGCCTGGGGCCTCGTCATGCGGTCCTCGCCTTCCACGCGTCCGGGCCGGCCGCGACGTGCCCCCGCGCCGCGCGTGTGCCATTGGCAGTGCAGTCAACTCCTGCGGCGCCCGTGGTTTCTTGAGACGAGGCCAACAAGTTACCGCTCGGTTTTCGACCCGGCGTGACAAGTGGCGCCGCTCAGGGGCCGATACGCTCCGCGCCCGTGTAGACGTTCATGGTCTCGCCGCGCAGGAAGCCGACGAGCGTCATCCCCGCGTCCTCGGCGAGGTCCACGGCCAGCGAGGACGGCGCCGACACCGCCGCGAGGACCGGGACGCCGGCCGTCATCGCCTTCTGCGTCAGCTCGAACGACGCGCGCCCGCTCACCATGAGGACCGTCCCGGTCAGCGGCAGCCGCCCCTGCCGCAGCGCCCACCCGATCACCTTGTCGACGGCGTTGTGGCGGCCGACGTCCTCGCGCAGGGCGAGGAGCCCGCCCTCGGCGTCGAAGAGCCCGGCGGCGTGCAGGCCGCCCGTCCGGTCGAACACCCGCTGCGCCGCGCGCAGCCGCTCCGGCATGGCCGCCAGCACGTCCGGGGTGAGCCGCACCGGGTCGCCGGCCACCTCGTAGGGCCGGTCGGCGCGCAGCGCCTCGATGCTCGACTTGCCGCACACCCCGCAGGCGCTGGTGGTGGTGAACGCCCGCGTCATGGAGTCGTCCGGCGGCGGCACGCCGGGGGAGAGCCCGACGTCCAGGGTGTTCTGCTCCGCGGTGTCGGCGCAGTACCGCATCGCCGCGATGTCGCCGGCCCGCCCGACCACGCCCTCGGCCGCCAGGAAGCCGGCGACCAGGTCGAAGTCGTGCCCCGGCGTGCGCATCGTGATCGTCAGCGGTTTGCCGGCGACGCGGATCTCCAGCGGCTCCTCCGCCGCGAGCGTGTCGGGCCTGCGCACCCGGGCCCCGGACGCGCTCAGCCGAAGCACGGGCCTGCGTACGGTGATCCGCCCCATGACCGTTGACGGTACCCCGGGAACCGGCCCGAAACGAAGCCCTGGCGGGCGCGGCCGCCGCACGGGCTAGTCGGGCACCCCGCGGGGGCGGGGCGCCCGCCACCCCTGGCGCATCGCGAGGACGCGCAACCCGAACGCCAGGGCGGCGGCGCCGGCGGTGACGGCGCCGCCGTGCAGGCCCGCGCTCTCGGCGCCCGCGGTCACGGCCGCCCCGAGCAGCGCGGGCATCGCGTACAGCTGCCGGTCGTACAGCACCGCCGGGATGCGGCCCGCCAGCACGTCCCGCAGGATGCCGCCGCCCACCGCCGTCACGATGCCGAGCAGCACCGCGTGCACCGGCGAGAGCCCGTACTGGAGCGCCTTGACCGTCCCCGTCGCGCAGAACAGCCCGAGTCCGGCCGCGTCGAACAGCAGCACCGCCGGCAGCAGCCGCGTCACCTGCGGATGCCAGAAGAACACCAGCGCCGACGCCGCCATCGGGACCAGCACGTACCCGAGGTCGGTGAACGCCGCCGGGGGGACGGCCCCGATGATCAGGTCGCGCAGGATCCCGCCGCCGAGCGCGGTGATCTCGGCCAGCACCACCATGCCGACGACGTCGAGCCGCTGCCGGACGGCCGCGAGCGCCCCCGACACGGCGAACACGAAGATCCCGGCGAGGTCCAGCAGCCACGCGGCCCCGTGGCCGCTCACCTACGGCGGTCCGTCCGGTCGATGTTCCAGTTGGCGACCACCACCGCGAACGGCGGGATCACGAGCGCCGCCACCGTCATCGCGATCGCGGCCGGGTGCGAGTACAGCCGGACCACCGCCCAGGCCAGCACGAACAGCGTGAGGCAGGTGCCCATCATGATCCCGTAGGCCAGCTTGCGACGCCTCATGCCCTCACGTTACGTCGCGCCCGGACGCCGCGGCGCGGGGCGGGTGGCGGAGGCGTACGGGAATCGAACCCGCCGTCCCGAGATCCTCGGGACCGTCGGCTTTGAAGGCCGGGGAGGCCACCAGGCGCTCACACGCCTCCGGCGGTGATCTTAGCCGGTGTAGAGGCCGTCGATGTCGGCGGCGTACTTGGTGTGCACGACGCGGCGCTTCAGCTTGAGGGTCGGGGTGAGCTCCTCGCTCTCGGCGGTCCACTCGGCGGTGAGCAGGCGCCACCGCTTGACCTGCTGGACGCGGGCGAGCCGGGCGTTGGCGTCCTCGACGGCCCGGGCGACCTCCTCCAGGACGAGGGGGTGGTCGGCGAGGGCGGCCAGGTCGGTGGTGTCGACGCCGTGGGCGGCCGCCCAGACGGGCGCGACCTCGCCGTCGAGGGTGATGAGCGCGACGACGTAGGGGCGGCGGTCGCCGAAGGCGAGGGCCTGGCCGATGAGCGGGTGCTCCTTGAGGCGGTTCTCCACCAGGGAGGGGGAGATGTTCTCGCCGCCGGCGGTGATGATCAGTTCCTTCTTGCGGTCGACGACGGTGAGGAACCCGTCCGCGTCTAGGCGGCCGATGTCGCCGGTGTGCACCCAGCCGTCGGCGTCGATGAGGTCGGCGGTGGCGTCGGGGCGGTTCAGGTAGCCGGGGGTGCAGGTGGCGCCGCGGACGAGGATCTCGCCGTCGTCGGCGAGCCTGAGTTCGACGCCGGGGAACGGGCGGCCGACGGTGCCGAGCTTGAAGGAGTCGGCGAGGTTGGCGGTGACGGCGCCGGTCGTCTCCGTCATCCCGTAGGCGTCGAAGATCTTCAGGCCGAGCCCGGCGAAGAACCGGGCCACCTCGACGGGCAGCGGCGCGGCGGCGCTGGAGGCCTGGCGGACGCGGTCCAGGCCGAGCAGCGCGCGCATGGGGGTGAGGACGGCCTGGTCGGCCCGCTCGAAGGCCTCGGCGATCCGCGGGGTGAGGGTGTTGCCGTGCTCCTGCGCCGTGACGTACGCGCGGCCGGCGTCCAGGGCGGCGGCGACGGCCCGCTTCCTCGCCTCGTCCTGCTCGGCCGACAGCACCGCCTGGATGCCGGCCATGATCTTCTCCCAGACGCGCGGGACGCCGAAGAAGGAGTGCGGCCGCACCTCGCCGAGGATCGTCGTCAGCTGGGCCGGGTCGGGGCAGAAGTGGACGTGGGAGGCCAGCCGGACCGGCAGGTAGTAGCTCAGCACCCGGTCGGCGATGTGCGCGAACGGCAGGTAGGAGATGCCGGCGGGGTGCTCGGGCAGGACGGAGCTGCGCTCGACCATCTCCGCCTCGTGCAGCGCCATCGAGTGCGTGATCAGGACGCCCTTGGGGTCGCCGGTGGTACCGGAGGTGTACAGGAGCGTGGCGGTGTCCCCGGGTCCGACCGCCTGCCAGCGCCGGTCGATGGCGAGCGGGTCGGCGGCCAGCTCTCGGCGGCCGAGCTCGGTGAAGGCCTCCCAGCTGAGGAAGCGGTCGCCGGGCGGGCAGGCGGCGGAGTCCACCACGATGATCTTGCGGAGGTCCGGGAGGCGGTCCAGGACGGGCAGCCAGCGGCCGAGCTGGTCCGTGCCGTCCAGCACGGCGTACCTGGCCGAGCAGTCCCCGGCGACGAACGCGACCTGGTCGGGCGCGAGCGTCGCGTACACCGTGGTGGGAACGCCTCCGGCGTGCACGGCGCCGAGGTCGGCCAGCACGTGCTCGGACCGGTTCGGCATCATCAGCGCGACGACGTCGCCGGCCTCCAGGCCGAGGGCGGCGAACCCCGCGGCCGTCTCCAGCGCGCGGGTCCGCGTGTCCGCCCAGGTGAGCGTGCTCCACTCGCCGCCGGTCCGGTCGGAGTAGGCCGGCCTTCCGCCGTGCCGTGCGGCGGTCGCGGCGAGGGCGGTGCAGATCGTCTGCCCCGCGACGGCCCGGTCGAGGTCGGCCCGCTGTTCCTGGATCCCCATGTCGCCCCTCGTGGTCGGTGACCGAAGTAAGTGAAGACTTGCAGGAAGGAGATCGCATCACGCCGAACCGAGTTCGGACAAGGGGTTCGGGGGTTTTCGGCGCTGGTCGCGGGCCCGGTCGGCGGTCGGTGACCGGACGCGTACCGTCCGTTTGTTGATCATTTGAAGTAGTTGTGCGTTAAATTCAGCGGTGACCCGACTCGCCCCCGTGGCCCGCCTGACGCAGTACGCGCGCGGCGGCGGCTCCAGCAAGATTCCGCCAGGGGAACTGGAGCGGGTCACGGCCGGCCTCACCGGCGGGGACGACGCCCTCCTCGTCGGCGGCCCCGACGGCGACGGCGCCGCCGTGCTGCGCCTCGACGGCGGCCGGGCCGTGGTCTCCACCGCCGACTTCCGCACCCCCGTCGTCGACGACGCCTACGACTGGGGGCGGATCGCCGCCGCCAGCGCGCTCTCCGACGTCTACGCCGTCGGGGGCGTCCCGCTGATGGCCCTGAACCTGCTCGGCTGGCCCGCCGACGCGCTGCCCGCCGAACTGGCCCGCGAGGTGCTGCGCGGCGGGCGGGACATGGCGGCCCTGGCCGGCGTCGCGATCGCCGGCGGGCACAGCATCGAGGACCCCGAGCCGAAGTACGGCCTCGCGGTCACCGGCACCGCCGACCCGGACCGCCTGCTGCGGCTGGACGCGGGCCGTCCCGGCGTCCCCCTCACGCTGACCAAGCCGCTCGGGGTCGGCGCGCTCAACGCCCGGCACCGGGCGACCGGGGAGGTGTTCCCGCACGCGGTCGCGGCCATGACGGAGCTGAACGCGGCGGCGGGCCTGGCCGCCCTCGAGCGCGGCGCCGCGTGCGCCGCCGCCGTCTCCGGCTTCGGGCTGCTCGGCCACCTGTACAAGCTGGCGCGGGCGAGCGGCGTCACGGCCGTCGTGGACGCCTCCGCCGTCCCCTGCCTCGACGGCGCGCGCGCCGCCGTGCGGGACGGGTTCGTGCCCGGCGGCACCCGCCGCAACCTCGCGTGGGTGTCGCCGCACACCCTCTTCCGCCGGATCGCCGAGGAGGAGCGGCTGCTGCTCGCCGACGCCCAGACCTCCGGCGGGCTGCTGGTCGCGGGGGAGATCCCGGGCGCGCCGGTCGTCGGGGAGCTCGTCGGCCGGGGGCGGCACACCCTCGTCGTCCGCTAGCGCCGCCCGGCCGTCCGCCGCCCGTGTCGCCGATCGGAGGGGCGGGTAGGTTCCCGGCACGGCCTCATCGGGGGCGGGGGAGGCGAGGCATGACCATCGGCGGACTCGTGGCCGCCGTCGTCCTGGGCGCCGCCGTCGGTGTCCTGGGCAGGGTCGCCGTGCCGGGCCGCGAGAACATGCCGGCATGGCTGCTGATGGCGGTCGGGGTCGTCGCGGCGTTCGGCGGCACGGGCCTGGTCCACCTGTCCAGCCTCGGCGACGGCGGCTGGAACCTGTGGGAGGCGCTCTTCCAGATCGGCCTCTCGGTGGTCGCCGTCGTCCTGGTCGCGGCGTTCTGGCCGAAGCGGACCGGCCGCGACCCGTGACGCTCGCCCGCGGCGGTCCCTACTCCCGGCGCAGCACGGAGCGCAGGCCGTCCAGCACCTCCGGGTCCTCGATGGTGGACGGGACGGTCACCTCCTGCCCGTCGGCGATGCCCCGCATGACGCCTCGCAGGATCTTGCCCGACCGCGTCTTCGGCAGCGCGGGCACGACCGAGATCTCCCTGAGCGCGGCGACGGGCCCGATCTGCTCGCGCACCATCGCGACCAGTTCGGCGCACACCTCGCCCGGCTCGGCCAGGATGCCGCTCTTGAGCACGACCAGCCCGCGCGGCACCTGACCCTTGAGCGCGTCCTGGACGCCGATGACGGCGCACTCGGCGACGGCCGGGTGGGAGGAGATGACCTCCTCCATCGTCCCGGTGGACAGCCGGTGCCCGGCCACGTTGATGACGTCGTCGGTGCGGCCCATCACCCAGACGTAGCCGTCCTCGTCGATGTGCCCGCCGTCGCCGGTCAGGTAGTGGCCGGGGAACTTCGTCAGGTACGACTCGACGAAGCGCTCGTCGTCCTGCCACAGCGTGGGCAGCGTGCCCGGCGGCAGCGGCAGCCGGATCGCGATGTCGCCGTCGGCGCCGGGCGGGACGGGCGAGCCGTCCGGGCCGAGGACCCGCACGTCGTACCCGGGCACCGGCACCGACGGCGACCCCGCCTTGACCGGCATCGGCTCCAGCCCGCGCAGGTTCGCCACGATCGGCCAGCCGGTCTCGGTCTGCCACCAGTGGTCGATCACCGGGCGGTCTAGGACGCGCGAGGCCCAGCGGTAGGTGTCGGGGTCGAGGCGCTCGCCGGCGAGGAACAGCGTCTCCAGGGCCGACAGGTCGTGCCCGGCGAGCAGCGCGCCCTCGGGGTCCTCCTTCTTGACGGCCCGGATCGCGGTCGGCGCGGTGAACAGCGCCTTCACCCGGTGCTGCGCGGCCACCCGCCAGAACGCGCCCGCGTCCGGCGTCCCGACCGGCTTGCCCTCGTACAGCACGGTCGTGCAGCCGCTGAGCAGCGGCGCGTACACGATGTAGGAGTGCCCGACGACCCAGCCGACGTCGGAGGCCGCCCAGAACACGTCGCCCCGCCCCACGCCGAACACGTTCTCCATCGACCAGCGCAGCGCCACCGCGTGCCCGCCGTTGTCGCGCACGACGCCCTTCGGCCGCCCGGTCGTGCCGGAGGTGTAGAGGATGTAGAGCGGGTCGGTGGCGGCGACGGGGACGCACCCGGCGGGCTCGGCGGCCGCGACGGCCTCGTCCCACTCCACGTCCCGTGGCCGGACGAGGTCGGCGTGGAGCTGCTCGCGCTGCCGGATCACGCACCGCTCGACCTTGTGCCGGGCCAGCTCCAGCGCCCGGTCCAGCAGCGGCTTGTAAGGGACCACCCGGCCCGCCTCGATCCCGCAGGACGCCGACACGACCGCTTTCGGGCGGGCGTCGTCGATGCGCACCGCCAGCTCCCGCGCCGCGAACCCGCCGAAGACCACCGAGTGCACGGCGCCGAGCCGCGCGCACGCCAGCATCGCGATGACCGCCTCGGGCACCATCGGCAGGTAGATGACCACGCGGTCGCCGCGGTCGACGCCCAGCGCGCGCAGCGCCCCGGCGAACCGCGCGACATGGCCGGTCAGCTCCCGGTAGGAGTAGGTCCGCACGGTCCCGGTGACCGGGCTGTCGTAGATCAGCGCGGCCTGGTCGCCGCGGCCCTCCTCGACGTGCCGGTCCAGCGCGTTGTCGCAGGTGTTGAGCTCACCGCCGGTGAACCACCGGTAGAAGGGCGGCGCCCCGTCGTCCAGCACCCGGTCCGGCGGGACGAGCCACCGCACGTCCCGTGCCGCCAGCCCCCAGAAGCGGGTCGGATCGGCGATGCTGCGTTCGTACGCGGCCGCGTAGGCGCCCATGTCGTCCTCCCGGTGACGGGTCCTGGCCCGGATCTGCGCGGAGGCCCGGACCGGCGTCGCCGCGATTCGGGCCGCACCCCTATAGGGCATGGCGCGGGGCCGGTTCGTCAAGGGCCCGCGCCGCCGGGCGGGGTCTACCCGGGGTGGCGCAGGGCGTGCGCGACGGCGATGAGGGCGGCCAGCGCCGCCCCCGCGGAGACCACCCAGAAGCACAGCTCGTAGGCGCCGAGGGAGGGGACGCCGGCGCCCGCGGCCCGTCCGGCCAGGATCGACGCCGTGACGGCGCCCGCGACGCTGCCGCCCGTGGTGCGGACCAGCGAGTTGATGCCGCTGGCGATCCCGCTCTGGTCCATCGGGACGTGCCGGACGGCGAGCGTGCCGAGCGCGGCGTAGGCGATCCCGAACCCGACGCCCTGGAGGGCGCTGAACGCGAGCATGTCGTACACGTGCGCGTTCGACACCGCGAGCCACGCGTAGCACAGCCCGGCGAACGCCGACCCGATCGCGAGGGTGTACGCGGGGCCGAGGCGCCCCGCGAGCCGCCCGGCCATCGCCGAGAACACCAGCATCGTCACGGTGCTCGGCAGCATGTAGAGCCCGACGTCCAGCACCGAGCCGCCGAGCCCGTACCCGAGCTCCTCCGGCCGCGCCTGGACGAAGCCGGCGATGAGCGTGAAGGCGGCGAACATCGAGAAGCCGAGCAGCGCCGAGACGACGTTGGCCGACAGGGACCGGGGGCCGACCAGCAGGCCCAGCCGCACCAGCGGCGCGCGGACCCGCAGCTCGACCGCCGTCCAGACCGCGCACAGCGCGGCTGCGGCGCCGAACAGCCCCAGCACCCCGCCGGACGTCCAGCCCCAGGCGTTGCCCTGGCTGATGCCGAGCAGCAGGCAGACCAGCCAGCAGGCGAGCAGGGCCGCGCCCGGCAGGTCCGGCCGGCCGCCGGCGCGGACGCCGACGTCGCGCGCCGTCGCGGCGACCAGCACCAGCCCCGCCGCCGCCAGCGCGGCGGCGATCCAGAACACCGGGTGGTGGCTGCCGGTGCGGGTGGCGATCAGCCCGGTCACGATCATGCCGGCGCTGCCGCCGACGCCCATGGTGGCGCTGACGATGCCGATCGCCGTGGTCACCCGCTCGGCCGGGAACGTGTCGCGGATCATGCCGATGGCGAGCGGGATCAGCGCCGCCGAGACGCCCTGCAGCGCGCGCCCGGCGATCAGCACCGGCAGCGTGCCCGACATCGCGCACAGCACCGAGCCGGCCAGCAGCAGCGCGAGGGCGAGCAGGATCATCCGCTTCTTGCCGTACATGTCGCCGAACCGCGTCAGCAGCGGAGTGGCGACGGCGCCGGCCAGCAGGGACGCGGTGAACACCCACGTCACATCCGTGATGGGGGCCTCGAAGCGGGTCATGAGCTGCGGCAGCAGCGGAAGCACGAGCGTCTGCTGCACCGACACGACCATCCCGGCGGCGGCGAGCGCGAGCAGGGTGGGGCCGGTGGGCCGGGCGGCCGGTGCGCCGGCTCCGGGCGCCGCCGGTGCGCCGGCCGCGCCGCCCTCCGGGGCGCCTGTGCCGCGAGCCGCCCGAGCGCCGGTCATGCGAACCTCCCGCATCGGCCGGTCGCCGGATCCCGGCGCGCGGCATGTAGTTACTTAACCTAAATAAGTGTAGAGCGGGCGAATCGCCCCTCGATGTCCGCAGGTCCGGCGCGACGCGCCAGCGCGTCGCGGTTTGCGCGGGGCCCGGGCGTCCCTAGGGTTGCCTTTCGTGGACCTTCGTCTGCGCAACCCCCGCACCGCCCTCCGGAACTCCGCCCCCCGCTCCGCCACTCCCCGCACGGCCCGTTCTCGCGCGGCCATCGGCGTTCAGGCCTGGAAAGGACGCTGATGCACGTCGTCACCACCGCCGGACACGGTGGGCACGGCAAGTCGGCGCTCGTGCGCGCCCTCACGGGCAGGAGTCCCGGCGAGACGGGCGCCTGGACGGAGCTGCCCTCGGGGAGGCGCGTCGCGTTCGTCGACGCGCCCGGCGACGAGCGGTCCGTTCCGGACTGGCTCGCCGGGGCGGCGCCCGCGTCCGCGGTCCTGCTCACCGTCGCCGCCGACGAGGGGTGGATGCCGCAGACCCGCGAGCACCTGGAGGCCCTCTCCGCGCTCGGCGTCCGGTCCGGCGTCCTCGCGGTCACCAAGGCCGACGCCGCCGACCCCAGGCCCGCGCTGCGCCAGATCCGCGAGCGGCTGGCCGGGACGGCGCTGCGCGGTGCGGAGGCCGTCGCGGTGAGCGCCGAGACCGGCGCCGGGGTGGCCGAGCTGACCGCCGCGCTCGACCGCCTCGCCGGCCGGCTGCCCGTGCCCGACCCGGCCGCCCCGGTGCGGCTGTGGGCGGACCGCGCGTTCACCGCCGGGCGGCAGGCCGTCATCGCCGGCACCCTCGCCGCCGGGACGGTCGCCGTGGGGGACGAGCTCCTCCTCATGCCCGCGGGCGAGCGGGTCCGCGTCCGGACGATCGGCTGCGCCGGCGAGCCCCGGGAGTCGGTCGGCGGCGTCTCCCGCGTCGTGGTGACGCTGCGCGACGCCGGGCGCGTCGACCCCGGCATGGCCCTGGTCACGCCCGGCGCCTGGACGCACACCGGTGGCGAAGCGGCTCGGGATGACCAAGCACGGCACCCTGCGGGAAAGCTACCT
>NZ_JBEZJP010000228.1:0-12422 GCF_040653175.1 Actinomadura sp. NPDC048032 | reverse complement strand
GCAGAGATCTTCTGCGTGCAGTTCTCCTGGCCCGGCTGAGCCAGTTCAACGCCTCGCCGGAGCCGGTGAGGAAGGGCGCGGCGATCACCGTCAAGGGCCTGCTGTACCGCTACATGCCCGCGGGGAAGCCGGGCCCGGGGGCGCCGGTCTCCATCTACTTCAAGGCCAAGGGGTCGTCCACCTGGACCGGCGTCGCGGTGGTGAAGACGGCGAGCAACGGCTGGTTCGGCAAGAAGTTCAAGGCGTCCAAGGACGGTTACTGGACGGCGGTCTACAAGGGCGGCTCCACGTACCTGCGCTCCAACCAGCCGGCCGACTACGTGGACGTGCGCTGACGTGATGGAAGCGTGATCACCGGCTGTCAACCCCCCGTCAGCGTCGGACGTCAACTCCATACCAGTATTCAGTGGAGAGGTTTCGCCTTGCGTCGCTCATCCGCACTGCTCGCCACCACCGCCCTCACCTCCTCCCTCTTCCTCGTGCCCGGCGCCGCCCACGCCGGCACGACCGATGTCACGACCCGGGCCGCCTCCCTCACCGTCGACAAGCAGGCCACGGTCATCACCGGTCAGATGCGGCCGGAATCGCCGGTGAGTCCGGGCTCGGTGATGACCGTGCACGGCAGAGTCCTCCGGCAGGGCACGCGTCCCGAGCCCGTGGAGGGGCTGGAGATCCAGCTCGATGTGCCGCCCGACCTCCTTGAGGCCGGAAGCATCAAGACGACCCGGACGCTCGCGGACGGCACCTTCCGCGCCGCCTTCACCGTCGGGCGGCAGGTCGGGAAGTCGGGCACCGTGACGGCGCGCTTCGAGGGGAACGAGTCCCTCACCGGCAGCCAGGTCGACCTCGGGACGCTGAAGATCCAGAACTACTCCGAGATCGACGGCTTCAACGCCATCCCCGAGCCGCACGCCTACCGCGAACCGATCGTCGCGGACGGGCGACTGTACGTCCGGCCCGGCGACACCGGCGCCACGGACCTCCCGGTGTACCTGGAGTACTCCCTGGACGGCAAGAAGTGGAAGGCCTGGGCGAGCCAGACCCTGGCGCGGCCCGTGTACTTCACTTTCAACGATCCCAAGCTGGTGACGAAGGACGCGTACTGGCGCGTCCGCTACCCGGGCAGCCTCCTGACCATGCCGGCCGTCAGCTCCGTCGACTTCGTCGACGTCAAGTACCGGACGGAGTGGTACGTCTTCAACGCCTCGCCCGAGCCGGTGAGGAAGGGCGGGACCCTCGCGGTCAAGGGGCAGCTCTTCCGGTTCCGGGACCTGGCGAGCCCGGCCCCGAACGCGCCCGTGTACGTGTACTTCCGGCGTGCCGGCACCGCGAAGTGGGTTCGGATGGCGGCGACGAAGACCAACGTCTACGGCTGGTTCTCCAAGAAGTTCAAGGCGTCCGCGGACGGCACCTGGAAGGCGGTCTACAAGGAGTCCTCCGGGTACATCGGCTCGACCTCGCCGGCCGACACCGTGGACGTCCGCTGACGTAGGCTGCGGGGCGTGGCGAAGGACTTCGACCTTTACGAGCGGGAGCTGTGGGCCGGGCGGGCCCCCGCGTACGAGCGGGGATTCGCCCACGTCACCCGGTACATGATCGAGCCGCTGCTGGACGCGGCCGGGGTGACCGGCGGGACGCGGCTGCTCGACGTCGGCACGGGTCCCGGGTTCGTCTCGCGGGAGGCGGCGCGGCGCGGCGCGCTGGTGTCGGCCATGGACGCCGAGCCGGGCATGGCGGAGACGGCGCGCCGGAACGTCCCCGGGCTGGACGTGCGGGTCGCCGTCCTGCCCGAGGTCCCGTTCGAGGACGCGGCGTTCGACGCGGTCGCGGGCAACTTCGTCATCAACCACGTGGGCGCCCCCGACGTGGCGCTGGCCCGGCTGCGGCGCGTCCTGCGCGAGGGCGGGCGCCTGGCGATGACCTGCTGGATGATGCCGGGCAGCGGGGCCCTCGCGGTCGTCCGTGAGGCGATCGAGGCGGCGGGCGTGCCGTGGCCGGACGACATCCCCGAGCCGCCGTTCCTGGAGTACGGCGAGCCGGCGGCGTTCGGTCGGCTCGTCGCCGAGGCCGGGTTCGCCGACGTCGCGGTCGAGGAGGTGACCTGGGAGCACGTCGTCGACCCCGAGGAGTGGTGGGAGACGGGCGCGCTGGCCCGGGTCGGCACGAACGGCGTGGTCGTCGGACGGCAGGACGCGCCGACCGTCGCCCGCGTCAAGGCCGCCTACGACGAGATCGTCGCGGACTACGCGGCCGGCGACGGGAAGGTGGCGCTGCCCGCGCACGCGCTGCTGGCCGGCGGCGTCCGCTAGCGGCGGCGGCCGGCGGACGCGAACCGCCGATACTCGCGCGCGGACGGGGGCGTCGGGCCGGTAGCCTCGGGTCTGTGATTGACCTGCGAGCTCTTCGAGAGGATCCCGAGCGGCTGCGCGCCTCGCAGCGCGCCCGCGGTGAGGATGACGGCGTCGTCGACCGGCTGCTCGACCTGGACGGGAGGCGCCGCTCCGCGCTGACCTCGTTCGAGCAGCTCAGGGCGGAGCAGAAGAGTCTCGGCAAGTCGGTGTCCAAGGCGCAGGGCGACGAGCGGCAGGCGCTGCTGGCCCGCGCCAAGGAGCTGGCGCAGCAGGTGAAGGAGCGCGAGGCCGAGGCCGACCGCCTCGGCGAGGAGCTCGACGCGCTGCTCAAGGGCGTCCCGAACCTCATCGAGGAGGGCGCCCCGCCCGGCGGCGAGCAGGACTACGTCGTCCTGGAGCACGTCGGCGAGCCGACCGCGTTCGACTTCGAGCCGAAGGACCACCTGGAGCTCGGCGAGAGCCTCGGCGCCATCGACATGGAGCGCGGCGCGAAGGTGTCGGGCGCGCGGTTCTACTACCTGACGGGCGTGGGCGCGCGGCTCCAGTACGCGCTGCTGAACCTCGCCATGGAGCAGGCCGTCGCGAGCGGGTTCGTGCCGATGTACCCGCCGGTCCTGGTGAAGCCGGAGGCGATGGAGGGCACCGGGTTCCTCGGCGCGCACGCCGCCGAGGTCTACCAGCTCCCGCAGGACGAGCTGTACCTGGTCGGCACGTCGGAGGTGCCGCTCGCCGCGTTTCACATGAACGAGATCGTCGACGAGCTGCCGCGCCGGTACGTGGCCTGGTCGTCCTGCTTCCGCCGCGAGGCCGGCTCCTACGGCAAGGACACGCGCGGCATCATCCGCGTCCACCAGTTCGACAAGGTGGAGATGTTCTCCTACTGCGACCCGGCCGACTCCCACGCCGAGCACCTGCGGCTGCTGGAGTGGGAGAAGGAGATGCTCGGCAAGGTCGAGATCCCGTACCGGGTGATCGACGTCGCGGCGGGCGACCTCGGCGCCAGCGCCGCCCGCAAGTACGACTGCGAGGCGTGGGTGCCGACGCAGAACACCTACCGCGAGGTCACCTCGACGTCGAACTGCACCGAGTTCCAGGCGCGGCGCCTGGCGGTGCGGTACCGCGACGCCGACGGCAGGAACCAGCCGGTGGCGACCCTGAACGGGACGCTGGCGACGACGCGCTGGATGGTCGCGATCCTGGAGAACCACCAGCAGGCCGACGGCTCGGTGCGAGTTCCGAAGGCGCTGCAGAAGTTCCTGGGCCTGGAGGTCCTGGAGCCGGTCAAGCGCTGAACGCGCGTGGAGCGGGGCCCGTCCTGACCGGGACGGGCCCCGCTCGCGTCTCCGCGGGCCTTGGGGCGATGCCGGGAGCCGGGCGTGTCAGGGCCCTGGCCTAGGGTGTGTCCCATCTGCCCAGGAAGGTGACATGACTGAGTCCTCGCCGCGTGTGATCGCCACCGACCTCGACGGCACGATCGTGCGCTCCGACGGCACGATCTCCGCCCGGACCGTCGCCGCCCTCGCCCGGGTCGAGCGGGCCGGGGCGATGCTCGTCATGGTCACCGGGCGGCCGCCGCGCTGGATGACGGAGATCGCCGCGGCCGTCGACCACCGCGGCGTCGCGATCTGCGCCAACGGCGCCGTCCTCTACGACCTGCACACCGAGACCGTCCTGCAGGCCAACGAGATCGCGCCGGACGTGCTCGCCGAGGTGATCGGGCGGCTGCGCGGCGTCGTGCCCGAGCTGCGCTTCGCGGTGGAGTACCCGACCGGGTTCGTGTTCGAGGCCAGCTACGACCTCGGCCGGTGGGACGCGGCGGCGCTCGGCGGCCGTCCCGTCGACGACGCCGAGCTGGTCAGCCGGGGCGGGACCAAGCTGCTCGCCTTCCACCCGGCCGCCGACCCCGACGCGCTCTCGGCGAAGGCGGTGCGGGCCGTCGGCGACCTCGTGACCGTCACGCACTCCTCCGGGCGGGGGCTGCTGGAGATGAGCGCGCTCGGCGTCACCAAGGCCAGCGCCCTGGCGGCCCTGTGCACCGAGCACGGCATCACCGCGCGGGACGTCACCGCGTTCGGCGACATGCCCAACGACCTGCCGATGCTGACCTGGGCGGGCACGTCCTACGGGGTCGCGAACGCGCACCCGCTCGTGCTGGCCGCCGTGGCGCACAAGACGTCCCGCAACGACGACGACGGCGTGGCCGAGGTCCTGGAGCGGCTCTTCCCATAGCGCGGCCGCACCCGCTGCGGGGTGCGGCCGGAGTCGTGCGTCCTACAGGTAGGGGCCGGACGAGCGCGGACCGGGCTTCGGCTCCTCCTCGACGCCGGGGGGCATCATTCCCGCGGGCAGGGCGCGCCGCATCTGCTCCAGCTGCGCCCGTGCCGCCATCTGCTGGGCGAACAGCGTCGTCTGGATGCCGTGGAACAGGCCCTCCAGCCAGCCGACGAGCTGCGCCTGCGCGATCCGCAGCTCCGCGTCGCTCGGCACCGTGCCCTCGGTGAACGGCAGCGACAGCCGCTCCAGCTCCGCGACCAGCTCGGGCGCGAGACCGTCCTCCAGCTCCTTGATGGACGACTGGTGGATCTCCCGCAGCCGGGCCCGGCTCGCCTCGTCCAGCGGGGCGGCCTTGACCTCCTCCAGCAGCTGCCGGATCATCCCGCCGATCCGCATGACCTTCGCCGGCTGCTCGACCATCTCGGTCACCGACTTGCCCTCGGACTCGCCCTCGCCGCCGCCCTCGACGGTGATGCCGCCCGGGCCCAGGACGAGCACCTGGGGCTCTTCCGACTGCCTCTTCGAAGCCTCGCTCATAAACTCCACATCCTCACACGGTCAGCAGGATCTTGCCGACGTGACCGCTCTCTTCCATCAGTTCGTGCGCGCGCGACGCTTCGGCCATGGGGATCCGCCGGTCGACGACCGTCCGGATCCGTCCCGACTCCAGGAGCGGCCACACATGCTCCCGGACCCCGGCCACGATCTCCGCCTTCTCGTCCAACGGACGGGCCCGCAAAGTCGTGGCGTGCACCAGCGCCCGCTTGCGCAGCAGCATGCCGATGTCCAGCTCCGCCTTCGCGCCGCCCTGGAGCCCGATCACCATCAGCCGCCCGCCGGTGGCGAGGGCCTCCACGTTGCGGCCGAGGTACTTGGCGCCGATGAGATCGAGGATCACGTCGTAGGGGCCGCTCTCGACGAAGTCGTCCTCGCGGTAGTTCACGGTGACGTCCGCGCCGAGCTCCCGGCACCGCTCGGCCTTCTCCGGGCTGCCGACCGTCGTCACCACGCGCGCCCCGCGCGCCTTGGCGAGCTGGATGGCGAACGTCCCGATGCCGCTGCCGCCGCCGTGGACGAGCAGCGTCTCGCCCTCGCGCAGCCCGGCCAGCATGAACACGTTCGACCACACCGTGCAGGCGACCTCCGGGAGCCCGGCCGCCTCCACGACGTCCACGCCGCGCGGCACGGGCAGCACCTGCGAGGCGGGGACGGCGACCCGTTCGGCGTATCCGCCGCCGCTGAGCAGCGCGCACACCTCGTCGCCGACCTTCGGCCCGGTCACGCCCTCGCCCAGCCCGGCGATCCGTCCGGACACCTCAAGGCCCGGGTACGGGGGAGCGTCGTCCGGCGGGGGGTAGAAGCCCCGGCGCTGCATGACGTCGGCGCGGTTGACGGCGCTCGCCGCCACGTCGATCAGCACCTCGCCCGGTCCCGGCGCCGGATCCGGCACCGGAGTCCATTCGAGGACGTCGGCTTCGCCCGGTTCGCGAATCACGATCGCATGCATACCGGTCACGCTACCGGGCGGGTCCAAGACGCCCCCGGCCCCCGGGCCAGGCCGCGGCAAGGCCGATCTCCGCGCGGGATGCCCGGTATTGACGCACCGGTATCCTGCGTGGGGGTCTTTTTGCCCGCCTGCACCGTGTGGATCATCAGAGGCGTGCCCGAGGGGGAAAACGGTGGCGAGGAACGAGCACGACGGGCGCTCCCTGGAGGAGCGACTGGCCTCTCTGGACGCGATGAGCGGCGACGCGGCGGGTCCGTCTCCCGCCCCCGAGGGCGCGCAGCCCCCGGCCCAGGAGCCCGAGGAGCAGGACGCGCAGCCCGCCCCCGCCGAGCCCGCCGCCCTGAACGACGAGCCCTGGCTCGCGGCGCCCCCCGCCTTCCAGGAGTCCCCCGAGAACTTCGGCCCGCCGCAGCCGGCGCCCTACGAGGGCGGCCCGATGCCGCAGCCCTTCGACGGCGGAATGCTCCCGCCCCCGTACGCGACGGGCGGCTACCAGTCCCAGCCGTCCCCGTACGACACCAACGGCAACGCGGCCCCGCCCCTCGACCAGCTGCCGCCTTACCCGGCCGACCAGTTCGGCCGCCAGGACGCGCCCGGCCAGGCGTACCAGCCCGTCGACCCCGCCACGGGCCAGCCCTACCCGCAGGACACCGACGACTCGGGCCGCCCGTACGTCCCCCTCGACCCGGCCACGGGCCTCCCCCTCGCCCCCGAGCCGAGTGCGGAGGGGCAGCAGTTCCCGCCCGTCGACCCGAGCACCGGTCAGCCGTTCCAGCCGGGCCCGCCCGCTCCCGGCCAGCCCTACCCGCCTGACCCGAGCATGCAGGACCCCATCCTGTTCGGCCCGAACGCGGAGGGCCAGCAGTTCCCCCCGATGGACCCGAACGCCGGGCAGCCGTTCGCGCCTGACCCGAACGCGGGCGGCCAGCCGTACCCGCCGGTCGACCCGAACGCGGGGCACTCGTTCGCGCCTGACCCCAACGTCGGCGGGCAGTCCTTCCCCTTCCCCCAGGTGGACCCGAACGTCGCTGGTCAGCCGTTCCTGCCTGACCCCAACGCGGGCGGTCTGCAGTTCCCGCCGATGGACCCGAATGCCGCGGGTCAGCAGTTCCCGCAGGTCGACCCGAACGCGGGGCAGCCGTTCGCGCCTGACCCGAACGCCGGGCAGCCGTACCCGCCGATGGACCCCAACGCCGCTGGTCAGCCGTTCCCGCCGGGCCCGCCCGCGCCGGGCCAGCCGTATCCTCCGATGGATCCCGCCACCGGCCAGCCCTACGCGCCCGACCCGAACGCCGGGCAGCCGTACCCGCCCGTCGACCCGAACACCGGCCGGCCCTACGGGCCTCCCGTCGACCCGGCGACCGGGCAGCCGTACCCGCCGCAGGGCTACGGGTATCCGGCCGGGCCCCCGCAGGGGGAGGGGCAGTACCCGCAGGCGCCCGGACAGATGACGGGGCCGGGCCATCCCGCCCAGCAGCAGCAGCCGCAGAGCGCCGACAGCCTCAGCTCCGAGAACCTGCTCGGCGAGCGCCGCATCGCGCCCTCGTCCGGCTGGCGGCGCGCGGTCTACAAGGCGACCGCGGGCAGCATCCACCCGGGCGAGTCGCAGGGCGACCTGCGCCGCAAGGACCTGATCGGGCGGGCGCGCACCGCCGTGGCGGGCGGCCACCACCGGGTGGCCGTCATGTCGCTGAAGGGCGGCGTCGGCAAGACGACCACGACCACCGGCCTCGGCTCGATGCTGGGGTCGCTGCGCGGCGACCGCGTCATCGCGGTGGACGCGAACCCCGACCGCGGGACGCTGTCGGACAAGGTCAGGCTGGAGACCGCCGCGACCGTCCGCGACCTGCTCAACAACCGCGACCAGATCCACCGGTACGCGGACGTCCGCGCGTTCACCTCGCAGAACGAGGCGCGCCTGGAGATCCTCGCGTCCGACCGCGACCCGGCGGTCAGCGAGGCGTTCAGCGCCGAGGACTACGCGGCCGTCGCCGTCGTCCTGGAGCAGTACTACTCGGTCTGCATCACCGACTGCGGCACCGGGCTGCTGCACTCGGCGATGGCGGGCGTGCTGAGCCTGGCCGACCAGCTCGTCCTGGTCAGCTCCCCGTCGGTGGACGGCGCCCGGTCCGCGAGCGCCACCCTCGACTGGCTGGAGGCGCATGACCACGGCCACCTGGTCCGCAACGGCGTCGTCGTCCTGTCGATGGTCCGCAACCGCACCCGCAGCCAGGTCGACCTGGACAAGCTCCAGGCCCACTTCGAGAGCCGCTGCCGCGCCGTCGTCCGCATCCCCTACGACGACCACCTGGAGGAGGGCGCCGAGGTCGAGCTGGAGCAGCTCGCCCCCGGGACCCGCGAGGCCTACCTGACGCTCGCCGCCGTGGTGGGCGACGGCTTCGCCTTCCAGCGCCCGCAGCTCTGACCTGGGCTACCGTTGCCATCTGTGACGGACGACGACGGTGTGTACGTGGGGAAGGCGGCGCCGGACGCGGCCGCCGACCGCGGGTGGCTGCTCGGGCACTTCAAGGCGCCCGGCGACCTGCGGCACAGCGCCGAGGTCGAGATCAAGTGGGGCGTGCACCCCAAGGGCGAGCGCCGCGCCGCGTGGACGGACGGCGAGAAGCGCACCGCCCTGCTCGTGCTGATCAGCGGCCGCTTCCGGCTGGAGTTCCCCGGCCGCGACGTCGTCCTCGCCGAGCAGGGCGACTACGTCGTGTGGGGACGCGGCGTCGACCACTCGTGGGAGGCCGAGGAGGAGTCGGTGGTGCTCACGGTGCGCTGGCCGTCCATCCCCGGCTACCGCGTCCCCTGAGCGCGGTCGCCATATGCGGTCGAACGCAACCGCCCCCGCCCGCTATCGTGGGCGATGACCGCCGCGAGGCGGTCACCTGGAGAGTTCGCATAGTGGACTAGTGCAGGCGCCTTGAAAGCGCCCAGGGCTGGGGACAGTCCTCGTGGGTTCGAATCCCACACTCTCCGCTCACAAGCTGGGAACCCCCGCTGCGACTCGGGATGCTCTCGTGGTGAAATCGTCCGACTCGGGCGGAAGGGTTCGTTACCCTCTTCGGCATGTCGCAGACACCGCAGGATCCTGCAGGCACGACGCACCAGTTCCAGAACTTCGCCAGCCAGGGGCAGCCGGAGAAGTCCGGCCCGAACATCGGCCTGATCGTCGGCATCGTCGCCGTGGTGGCCGTCGTCGCGATCCTCGTGATCGCCCTGATGATGATGTGACGCTCAGCGGCCCGAGCTGGAGAAGTGCTGGTAGTCGCGGGCGCCGCTCCAGGTGCCGCCCCAGCTCCAGCCGATCGAGGCGAACGCCTTGACGACCTTGTCGCCGGCGTGGATGACGCCCGGGTCGTCGTTCTTGCGGTTCTTGTACTTGACGCAGTCCTTGTGCGCGACCCGCCCGTCCGCGTAGACGTACGGGTTCTGGCACGGGTTGATGTCGACCGCGAGACCGTAGGCGTGGTTGGAGAACGAACTCGACCCGGTCGCCTGGCGGCAGTTGAACGCCGAGGTGTTGTTCGCCTCGATCGAGTCGAAGTCGCTGCCCTTGTACTTGTCGACCGGCTCCATGCGCTCGATGGGGTACCGCATGGCGTACAGCTTCCTGAACACCTTCACCAGGTCGCCGGCCGCCTTCGCGTTGACGACGAGCCGCCCGCCGGTGTGCGGCTCGTCGTCCATCCCCCAGTAGGTCATCTCGATCATCCGGAGCCCGGAGGGCGACACGGGGCAGCCGCGCCGCCACGAGTACTTGAGGTCCCCGGCCGTCACCTTCTTGATCGTGGACTGGAAGCCCTGGCGGGTCGGGGACGGCGACGGGGAGCCCGGAGCGGACGCCGTCGGCGGGGTCGCCGGGGGCGCCGACTCGCCCGTGTCGCCGCCGCCGCGGCCACATCCGGCCGCGGCGAGCGGCACGGTGAGCAGCGTGGCGAGGAAAGTCGCGGTTCCTTTGGCCCTCCTACCTGGCATCTTTGCAGCATACGCAGGTCATGGGGTGCGCACGCCGGGCCGGGTATTCGCTACGGTGCGTTTGAAGGCGCGCTCGCCGGAAAGGGCCGGGACGGACGGGCCGTGATCCTCAACCTTCCGCCGGGCATGTCGCCCGGCGGGCGCCGGCCCCAGGGAGCCGGGATGGCGGAACCTCAGGAGAGGGACCTCCCAAGCCTCGAAGACGAGATCTTCGCGGTCGCGCACAGCGTGGAGGTCGAGCAGGCTGCGCATGCGCATCCCCTGCTGCAGACGGAGAGGGCGCAGGTCGCCGCGGAGCGCGCGCGGGC
The DNA here is from genome assembly GCF_040653175.1 of Actinomadura sp. NPDC048032. Taxonomy (NCBI): domain Bacteria; kingdom Bacillati; phylum Actinomycetota; class Actinomycetes; order Streptosporangiales; family Thermomonosporaceae; genus Actinomadura; species Actinomadura sp. NPDC048032. Next base: position 2,001 of record NZ_JBEZJP010000228.1, on the reverse strand, counting down.
GTTCCTCGTCCGGGACGTCAAGGCGCTGGCGGCGGGCATGGCGGCGTTCGTGTTCGTCGACGCCGTGATGATGTATCCGCCGCTGATGATGAGCCGCCGGCCCAGCCTGATGCCGCAGTTCGTGACGCTGCTGGTGCTGGCGTTCGGGCTCGGCGGCCTGCTCGTCTGGAGGGTCGGCGGGCGGTGGCGGACGTTCGGCATCGGGATGATGCTCGCCTGGGGCCTGCTGACCCTGCTGTCCGTCGGGTTCCTGACCGGGGTGACCGCCCCGCTCTAGGACGCGCCGCCGAGCCGCTTGAGGACGACGCTGAACGCGCGCCCGATGGCCTCCAGGTCCTGGGGCTCGACCACGTCGACGAAGAACGTCCGGACGACCTCGACGTGGTCGCGCGCGGCGCGGTCCAGCGCGGCGAAGCCCTCGTCGGTCAGGTGGGCGTAGACGCCGCGCTTGTCGTTCGGGCAGCTGTCCCGCTTGACCAGGCCCTTGGTCTCCAGGCGGGAGCAGGTGTGGGAGAGCCGGCTGCGCGACTGGCTGGCGTTGTCGGCCAGCTCCGCCATCCGCAGCCGCCGGTCGGGCGCCTCCGACAGCCGGACGAGGATCTCGTACTCGGAGTTCGACAGCCCGTGCTTGGTCTTGAGATCGCGGTCCATGACCTCGGCGAGCCGGACGCTGCCGTCCACGTATGCCCGCCAGTCGCGCTGCTGGGCGGCGTCGAGCCAGCGAGGTTCGGTCATGTCCCGATTATAGCTCACACATTGAAGATTCAACTAACTCTCGCTATTTTCAGCCTAACAGGACGGGCGCCCCCCGTCCGAGGAAATAGTTGAAGCATCAACTACGTTGCAGGGACCATGCGCCGCCCGATCGCGGACGGACACCCGGACGAGGGAGAACCCGATGCCTGCCGTGATGGCCGACCCGCTGACCCTGCCCCGCCTGCCGCTGCTGCCGCAGGAGGGCACCGACTGGCGCCGCGTCGCGAAGGTCGTGACCGCCAAGCGCCACCTGGAGGGCGAGGGCTTCCAGGTCAGGCGCCCGTTCCCGGGCATCGACCTGTCCCTGGCCGACCCGTTCCTCCTCCTCGACCACATGGGCGCCGTCGAGTACGCGCCGGGTGAGGCGAAGGGAACCCCGTGGCACCCCCACCGGGGGTTCGAGACCGTCACCTACATCATCGACGGAGCGTTCCAGCACCAGGACACCACCGGTGGCGGCGGCCTGATCTCCGACGGCGCCACGCAGTGGATGACGGCCGCGTCCGGCATCCAGCACATCGAGCAGCCGCCGCCCGAGCTGGTCGCCAAGGGCGGCCTGTTCCACGGCGTCCAGCTCTGGGTCAACCTGCCGCGCGCGCAGAAGTGGGTGCCGCCGCGCTACCAGGACATCGAGGCCCGCGACGTCAAGCTGCTCGCCGCGGACGACGGCTCGTCCCTGGTGCGCGTCATCGCCGGGTCGCTCGCCGGGTACGACGGCCCCGGCACCACCTACACGCCGATCAACTACCTGCACGCGACCGTGGCGCCCGGCGCGCGCCTGGCGCTGCCGTGGCCGCGCGACTTCAACGCGCTGGTGTACGTCCTGTCGGGACGCGGGACGGCCGGCGTCGAGGAGGTCGCGCTGGACGAGGGGCAGCTCGCGGTCTTCGCCGGCTCGCACCACAAGGGCGACGGGGACGGACTCGTCGTCCGCGCCGCCGACGCCCAGCCGAACGCCAGCGCCGAGGGGTGGGAGATCCTCGTCCTCGGCGGTCTGCCGATCCGGGAGCCGATCGCCCGGTACGGTCCGTTCGTGATGAACACCCGCGACGAGATCGTCCAGGCGTTCGAGGACTTCCAGGCCGGGCGGATGGGCACCGTCCCCGCCGAGAAGGTGCCCCACCGGTCCGAGGCGGACGATTCCCTGGCCTGACTCCGGTCCGGCCTCCGAGCTCCCCGGCCGCGGGGGTGGTGCCCGCGGCCGGGGTCCGGCTTCCGTCGCCCTCGTCCCGCGTTCCACGGGAC
>NZ_JBEZJP010000227.1:0-12448 GCF_040653175.1 Actinomadura sp. NPDC048032 | reverse complement strand
GGGTGGCCTAAGAGAGATCAAGAGGGGACAAAGAGCAGGTCAGGTCCCCTTGGCGTGCCGGTGGAGATAGTCGATGTAGAAGGGCCGCAGGGCGTCGGCCATCTCGCCCTCCCCCGCGTGCGTGAACTCCTCCAGGAGCGACAGGCCGTGGAGGAGGTCGAACTCGGCGCGGCCGACCTCCCCCGTGGCCGCCGCGGCGGCCGGGATGGCTCGCAGCAGGTCCCACACGAAGCCGACGTCGCGCCGCTCCTTGGCGACGCCCACCGCTCGCTCGTACAGCTCCTTGGACGTCAGGTCGTCCAGATTCCCGCCGTCCGGCGTCTGTTCGGACATGATCCGACTCTATTCGAGCGTCCGGCCCGTCACCTCGCGCCGGGGGGCGAGGCTCCGGGCCGGGACGTCACTTCGTGATGACGCTCGGCGGGATCTCCTGGTCCTGCTTCAGCGCGCCGAAGAGCGTGGAGGCCCTGGACCTGTCCCAGGTGATGTAGGACCCGGCGGAGGCCGAGCTCCCCGCGCCCCCGATCGGGACGGTCGTCGTGACGCCGCCGCCGCCGCTGACGCCCTTCATCGCCCACATCATGCGGACCAGGTCGTACAGGTGGTCGCCGTCGTCCACCAGGAAGTTGCTGGTGGCGTTCATGGCCAGCGGGACGCTGCGGAACGGGTTGAGCATCGTGCCCGGACTCGTGGCCTTCTTCATCAGCGCGCCGAAGAACTGCCGCTGGTGCTCCACGCGTTCGAGGTCGGCGCGGGCGAAGGCGCGGGTCCGGACGTAGCCGAGCGCCTCGCCGCCGTCCAGCGTCTGGCATCCGGCCTTGAGGTTCAGCCCCGCCTTGCGGTCCTTGATGTTCTCCTTGACGCAGATGTCGACGCCGCCGACGGCGTCCACGACGCCCACGAAGCCGCCGAAGCCGATCTCGGCGTAGTGGTCGATGTGGAGCCCGGTGGCCTTCTCCACGGTCTGCACGAGCAGCTTGGGCCCGCCGAAGGCGAACGCCGCGTTCAGCTTGTTCGAGCCGTGCCCGGGGATCGGGAGGTAGGAGTCGCGCGGCAGGCTGATGAGGGACGTCCCCCCGGAGCCGTAGTGCAGCAGCATCATCGAGTCGGTGCGGCGCCCGGAGGCGAACCCGGTCGCGAGGCGCTTCTGGTCGTCCTTCGACAGGCCCTCGCGGCTGTCGGAGCCGACGATCAGCCAGTTCGTCCCCGGAGTGTCGGCGACCCGGCCCGCGTAGTCCACGAGGACCGACTCGCGCTTCAGCCGGGAGTCCAGGTAGAAGTAGCCGCCGACGACGACCACCAGGAGCACGGCGAGGAGGCCGCCGAGCACCCGCGGCCAGCGCCGCCGGCGCCGCCGCCGGTAGGGCCCGCCGCCGTGGGGGCCGCCCTGGTCGGCCCGTCCCCCGGCGAGCTGGTCGCCGGCGTACGGGTCGTCGTAGGGGTCCCCGTAGGTGTCCCGCCCGTAGGCGGCGTGGTGGTGCTCCGCGCGTGCGGAGTTCTCCCTGCTGCGCCCCACGGGGTCGCCCTCCTTGCGTGTCCGGCCCTGCGGCCAGCCGTCGGTCATGCCGTAGACCCTAGACAACCCGGGCGTGCCGCGCGTCCGTCCGGCGCATGATTGTCCACACCAACAAATCACCGCGCTCTGGGAGGAAAGAACCGGACACCGTCCCCCTTAAGGCGCATGCTGCCGCCGGCCGGTAGTACGCGCGCACGACGGCGCACGTGCGCACGACGGCCTTCTCCCGGCGGGAGCGCCCCGCCGGCCGTTCCGGCGCCGCCCGGCTAGATGTAGAGGCCGAACCCTCCCTCCTCCTCGCGGGGCGGGGCCTCGGGCAGGTCCTCGGGGCGCAGCAGCGCGACCTCGGCGGGGTCGATCTCGCCTGCCGCCGCGTCCTCCTTGGCGGTGATGCGCTGGGCCTGCCGGGAGATCGTCGCCTCCAGCAGGTTGCGGACGAGCCGGGCGTTGCCGAACGAGGAGCCGCGCGGCTGGGCCGCGACGAGGCGGCGGAGCCCCTCCAGGATGCCGGGGGCGAGCGCGAACCCGTCCTCCGCCGCCATGAACTCGAAGATCGTGACGAGTTCGTCGTCGGAGTAGTCGGGGAAGCGCAGCCGCTTCGGGAACCGCGACTTCAGCCCGGGGTTGGCGTCCAGGAAGCGCTCCATCTCGGCGTCGTAGCCGGCCACGATGACCACCAGGTCGCCGCGGTGCTCCTCCATCAGCCGCAGCAGCTCGGCGATCGCCTCGTGGCCGAAGTCGCGCCGGTCGCCGCCGCCGGACGCCAGCGTGTAGGCCTCGTCCACGAACAGCACGCCGCCGAGGGCGCGGCCGACCGCGTCCCGCACGCGCGGCGCGGTCTGCCCGATGAACTCGGCGACGAGGTCGGCGCGGCTGACCTCCACCAGGTGCCCGGACGACAGCAGGCCGAGCCGGGCGAACACGGCCGCGATGAGCCGCGCGATCGTCGTCTTGGCCGTGCCCGGGTTGCCGGAGAACACCATGTGCCGCGCCGGGGGCGCCGGCGACACCTTGGCGTCGCGCCGCAGCTGCTCGGCGCGGACCTCGGCGACCAGCGCCGCCACCTCCCGCTTGATGTCGGCCAGGCCGATCAGCCGCTCGACCTCCGCGAGCGGGTCGCCGGGAACGTCGTCGCGGCCGCGGGTGAGGGTGTCGGGGACGTCCTCCGGCAGGATCACGTCGAGCGACTCGTCCTCGTCGACGATCCCGTCGGCCAGGACGCGGCGCCCCTGCCCCGCGACGGCCCGTTCGAGCAGGTTCGTCATGATGCGGACGTTGCCCACCCCGCGCTCGCGCGGCGCCGCCTCGACGAGCGCGCGCACCTTGTCCAGGACGCCGGGGGCCAGCTCGAACCCCGAGTCGGCGGCCTTGGCGGTGAACACCTCCACCAGCTCCGCGTCGGTGAGGTCGGGGAAGCGGAGCGTGCGGGGGAAGGCGGCGGCGAGGTCGGGGTGGGCCTTCAGCAGCCCGTTCATCTCCGCCGCCGGGCCGGTCAGCACGACGACGAGGTCCTCGGTGTGCGCCTGGACGCTCGTCAGCAGCACGTCGAGCACCTCGCGGCCGCGCGCCGCGTCGGCCGCCGCCGACACGAGGGCGTGCGCGTCGCGGACGACCAGGACGCCGCCGTGGGCCTGCTCCACCGCCCTGCGGACGCGCAGGACGCTCTCGCTGGCGTACTCGCCGAGCAGGTCGGCGCGCTCCACCTCGACCGTGTGGCCGGACGACAGCACGCCGAGGTCGGCGTAGATCCGGCCGAGGATCCGCGCGACCTTGCCCTTGCCCGTGCCGGTGTTGCCGGTGAAGACCAGGTGCCGCAGCCGGGTCCGCGCCGTCATGCCCGCCTCGCGGCGCAGCCGGGCGGCCTTGGCCTCGGCGACGAGCGCGTCGACCTCCCGCTTGACGGGCTCGATGCCGACGCAGGCGGCCAGCTCGGCGAGCGGGTCGGACTCGGCGGGACGGCCGGCGATGAGCCGCTGCGGCAGGTCCGCGGCGGTGATCTCCAGGGGTCCGGCGCCCGTCCCGTCCTCCCGGGCCCGCCGGTCCGCCGCGGCGACGGCCTGGCCCGCCATGTGCTCCACCAGCCGGGCGCCGCGCAGGTTCAGCATCGGCGGGGTGCGGCGGAGCAGGGCGCCGGCGGCCGCGGCGACCTCCGCGCCGGCGCGCGCGCCGCGCCGGGCGGCGGCCAGGGCGAACAGCTCGGCGAAGTCGTCCTCGCCGAAGTCGCGGGTGCGGGCGACGTCGAACGCCCGGACCAGCGCGGGGTTGGCGTCGAAGAGCCGCCGGTCGCCGCCGGGGCGGCACAGGGCGACGACGTTGAGGGACGGCGAGCGCGCCATGAGGCGCCGCAGCTCCTCGGCCGCGGCGGCGCCGCACCGCTCGTGCGCGGCGAGCTTCTCCAGGTCGTCCACGACCAGGAGCATGCGGGCCTCCAGGCAGTCGCGGACGCGGGCCTGCAGCCACAGGACGGCGTCGCTCACGCCGAGCGAGGCGAAGACCTGGTCGGAGATCCACAGCGCCTCGCGGACGGCGCCGCCCTCGCCGAGGGCGGCCTCGACGATCTCGGCGGCGGTGCCCTTGCCGGTGCCCTCCGGGCCCGCGACGAGCAGCCGGACCGGACGCCGCCCGGCCAGCCGGTCCGCCACGGCGTCCTGCACCGCGCGCGAAAGCTCCGGCTGCCCGACCAGCGGCGGCCCGCCCTCCTCGGCGGGTTCGGCCCGCTCGGCGGGGTCGGCGGCGTCCCTCCGGCCGTCCTCGCCGGAGCCGAACTTCAGCGTGTTGAAGACCCGCCGGACGGTGAACAGCCGCCGCAGGTCGGCCTGGAACGGGCGCACCGGCACCCGGGAGCGCGGGATGACCGGCGCCTCCGGCAGGCCCTGCGTCGCGCCGGTGAACCGCACCGCCATGTCCAGCCAGGCGCGGGCCGCGTCCGCCTCGCCCGCGACCAGGCCGCGCGCGAGCCATGCCCGCACGTCGGACTGCCACGCCTCGGCGGCGAAGCCCTCGCGGGCGGCGCGGAACCGCTCCTCCACGTTCTCGTAGCGGGTGGTGCCCAGCACGACCGCCAGTTCGGCCGGGACGACCGCGGCGTCCGCCGCCAGCAGCAGGCGCGCCAGCGCGGTGTCGGGCTCTGCCGTGTCGGCCACGGCCCCGGCCAGCCTCTCGTGCGCGGCGTCCAGGCCCTCGCACACCCAGCCGAGGTAGCCCACCGGCCCGGCCAGCTCGGGCAGGACGGCCAGCTCCTCCTCGGTCAGGCCGGAGACCCAGACGTCCTCCAGCCGACGGTTGGGGACGGTCATGTCCGCCTCGCGCAGCGCGGGGTCGGCGGCGCGCCGGTCGAACAGGTCCATCAGCGTCCGCCGGCGCCGCTCCAGCGGCTCCAGGCCCTCGAAGACGTCCAGCCCGGCGCGCGCCAGCTCGAACATCACCGCGCGCCGCTCCCGGTCGTCCCCGGCCGGCTCGGGCAGCCACAGGCCCGGCGGGCGCCACCGCCCGCCCTGGCTGAACCACGCCAACGGGTCCCGCACGGCCGACTCGGGCGTCGCCAGGAACGCCGACAGCAGCTCGTAGTCGACGTCGCCCCGCGACCCGCCGCGCAGCGCCGACGCGCCCAGCAGGAACGTCAGAAGGGACCACTGCTCCGCCCCCGCCGCGCTGGTGCCGCTTCCGTAGAAATCGCTGAGCTGCCGCGTCAGCACGACGGCGCGCTGGTCGGTGTTGTAGGCGACCGCGCGCTCGCGCATCTCCTCGTACAGGCCGTCGGGCACGCGCCAGGGGCCGTAGGCGTACACGTCGAGGACCGGCTCCTCAGTGAGCAGCACTTCGAGATGGTCCGGCAGCCGGGGGGAACTCACCTGGGGTCGTCTCCTACGCAGCGGATCGTCGAGGCAATCACATCCGACAAGCACCTTACGGCGCGTCACGATCACGCACACCCCTGTTGCGGCGGGTTGGCAGGCGGCCCGGCGTCCGCGATAGTTGTCGAACGGAAAATATTTGCCGGGTGATTCCGGCCAAAGCAGCACACAAGAGGGGAACCCCCCGTGTCACCTTTGGAAGTGACCACACGGCCGGACGGCGGACGCGCCGTCCTCAGGCTGTGCGGAGAACTCGACGCCGCGGGCTCGCAGGAGCTGCGCGTCCACCTCGACGAGGCCCGCCGCGAGCACGGCGACCACCTCGTGCTGGACCTCACCGACCTCGAGTTCATGGACTCGGGCGGCCTCTCGGTCATCGTCGCCTGCTACAAGGCCGCCACCGCGGCGGGCGGCAGCCTCGTCCTCGCCGGCCCCCGGCCCATCGTCCGCCGCGCCCTGGAGATCACGGGGCTGCACCGGCGCATCCCCGTCAAGAGGACCCTCCAGGAGGCGCTGGCGGCCGAGCCCGACCGCGCCTAGGGACGGCGCGGCCCGGGCGGGCGGCCCCGCCCTAGAGCGGGAGGGGGGTGGGGCGCTTGGGGCCGCGGCCGTCGCCGGAGGAGCGGCCCGTGGCCCGGCGGCCGATCCACGGCAGCAGGTAGGTCCGGGCCCAGTGGACGTCCTGGCGCCTCATCGTGAGCCAGTCGGCGGGGTCGAGAGGCGGCCAGGGCTCGCGCCAGTCGCCCTCGACCGGGACCCCGACCACCCCGGCGACGTAGAGCGCCATGCGCCGGTGCCCCTCGGGCGACAGGTGCAGGCGGTCCTCGTACCAGGCGCGCGGGTCGTGGAAGACGCGCAGCGGCCACAGGTCCACCACCGAGCAGCCGCGGTGGTCGGCGATCGCGCGCAGGTGCATGTTGTAGGTGGCGGCCTTGCCCCGGATGCGGCCGCCCGAGCGCAGCCCGCGCGGGTCGAACCCGGTGAAGACCACGACGCGCGAGCCGGTGGCGCGCAGCCGCCGGACCGCGTCGTCGAACACGACGGCGGCCGCGTCGGGGTCCGCGCCCGGACGGATCATGTCGTTGCCGCCCGCGCACAGCGTCACCAGGTCGGGCGAGAGCCCGACGGCGATCGGCACCTGCTCGTCCACGATCTGCCGCACGAGCTTCCCGCGGACGGCCAGGTTGGCGTAGCGCAGGTCAGGGTTCAGCACGGCGATGTGCTCGGCGAGCCGGTCGGCCCAGCCGCGGAAGACGTCGGTCTCGCCCGGGTAGGGGTCGTTCATGCCCTCGGTGAAGCTGTCGCCGACGGCCACGAACGTTCCGATCTTCTCCACTTCGCTCATCGCAACCCCCAGAGCGGATTCATGCTCGATCACGACGAACAATCATGCATCGTGCACACGACCTACGCGACCGTAGCCCCCGGCCCGGACCGCGCCGCGCCCCCCGCGCGCGGCGTCTAGGTCCAGCTGGGGGACGTGGTGCCGAGCTGCCCGCCGGGGGCGCCCTGCGCGGGGGCGCCCGCGTGGGCTCCGGCGGCGTGCACCGTCATCGCGTGCTTGACCAGCGTGATCAGCACCTGCTTGGTGGACTCGCGGCTCCGCGCGTCGCACTGCACGATCGGCACGTGCGCGCTGATCGACAGGGCGTCGCGGATGTCCTCGACGGCGTACTGGAACTCGCCGTGGAACCCGTTGACCCCCACCACGAACGGCAGGCCGAGCTCCTCGAAGTAGTCCACCGCGGCGAAGCAGTCCTCCAGCCGGCGGGTGTCGACCAGCACGACGGCGCCGATCGCGCCGCGGACCAGGTCGTCCCACATGAACCAGAAGCGGTGCTGCCCGGGCGTGCCGAACAGGTAGAGGATCAGCTCGCTGTCCAGCGACACGCGGCCGAAGTCCATCGCGACCGTGGTGGTCGTCTTGTCCGGGACGGCCGACAGGTCGTCCACGTCGGCGCTGGCCGCCGTCATCACCGCCTCGGTGGTGAGCGGCATGATCTCCGAAACGGAGCCGACGAAGGTGGTCTTGCCGACGCCGAAGCCGCCACCGACGACGATCTTGACCGAGGTCAGCTCGGTCTCCCCGCCGTGCGGCCCCGGGACCTGGTCAGAGCTTCCGAAGGCCACTGAGCACCCTTTCTAGCAAGCGGAGGTCCGGCTGTCCGCCGGCGGTGGTGGGGGACTGCGACTGGTGCAGCCGCAGCAGCCCCTCGACGGCCATGTCGGCCACGAGGACGCGCGCGACCCCGAGCGGCAGGCGCAGCAGCGCGGACACCTCGGCGACCGAGCGGGCCGACCGGCACAGGTCCATGATCGCCCGGTACTCCGGGGTCAGCACGGCCACGTCCCGCGGCGGGTAGGGCGCCGCGGTGACCAGCGCCTCGATGGCCAGGTCGTAGCGCGGCCTGGTGCGCCCGCCGGTGACCGCGTACGGGCGCACGAGCGAGCTGCCGTCGTTGTCGTCGCGCTCGGGGGGCCTGCCCTGCACGGGAGCCCGCCCCTGGTCACCCGGCCAGCGGCCGCCGCCTCCGGGACCGCCCCCGAAGGGACTGCCTCGATCCATGTCGCCGACCTCCGTCAGAGTCAGTCACGGTCAATAGCGGGCGGGCCCGGCGCCCATCTCGGTCACGGAAGGCCCCGAGTACGGGGGCTGCTCCTGGGCGCGCAGGGCGGGAGTCAGCACCCGTCCCACCCGCTCCACCAGGAGCGTCATCTCGTAGGCCACCAGCCCGAGATCGCAGTCGGGCGCCGCCAGCACCGCGAACACCGACCCGTTCGTGATGGACATGACGAACAGCAGCCCGCGGTCCATCTCCACGACGGTCTGGTTGACTCCGCCGGCGTCGAAGATCTTCGCCGCACCCTGGGTCAGGCTCATCAGCCCCGAGGCGATCGCCGAGAGCTGGTCCGCCCGCTCGGGCGGGAAGCCCGCCGAGTAGGCCATCGGCAGCCCGTCCGAGGAGACCACGACGGCGTGCGCGACCTTCGCGACACGGTCCGCGAAGTTCGTCACCAACCAGTTGAGATCCTGCCCGCTCACCGGGTGCCTCCTGTCTCGCCGTCACCCTGGGACGGCGCTTCACCTGACGTGCCTGCGCCGCGTGCCTCATGGCGTCCGCGGTGGACGCCGCGCTGCAGGCTCGCAAAGCGGTTGCGTACGACGTCGGCCGACTGGCCGTGACCCTGCTGCTGTCCCTGCGGCTGCCCCGGCGCCTGGCCGACGACCGGCAGGCCCTGCGTCGGCGCCTGCGGTCCCTCCAGGCCGCCCCCTCCGGGCGCCGGGCGGCCCGGCGGGGCCGCCGGCGGCCGGGGCGCGTCCTGCGCTCCGCGGCCCACCGCACCGGGGATGCGGTTCTTGCCGGGCACCCGCTTGGGCAGTCCGACGGTGGTGCGGCTCGTCGCCACCGGCTCGCGGGCCGCCTCGGCGGCGCGGAAGCCCGCGTCCGCCGGGGACTCCCAGCCCTTGCCGAGGTCCTCGCCGGACCCGCCGCCCGTCCTGCGCTGGAACCACTCCGACTGCATCGCGTCGAAGATGGGCGAGCGCTCGGGCAGCCGCGGCGGGGCCTTCGGCTCCGGCTGTGCGGCCGCCGCGGCCCGCACGGCCGGCTGGGGAACGGGTGGCGGCTCGTGCACCGGGGCCTCCGGCACGTGGGGAGCGGACATGTGCGGGACGTCCGGAGCGGACATCGCCGGGACGTCCTCGGCGTACGGGGCGGGCGCCTGGCCGGGGTTCGGGCCGACCTGCTCCAGCGGCCCGGTCTCCCAGGGGATGTGCCGCCCGCCGCCGGACTCGGGCACCAGCGGCTGCGCCTCCGGGACGACCGGCTGGGGGCCCGTCCGCCCGCCCGGTGGGTAGGCGCCGTTGGCGGGGGCGTCCTCCACCTCCTGCGAGCGCTCGCCGCGCGGCTGGAAGAGCCCGTTCGAGGACCCTCCGTCGGAGGGGCGGCCCTGCAGGTGCGTGCCCGGCTCCCGGACCGGCAGCTCCCCCGGCCTGCGCGGCTGGCGCTCGCCGGTCCCGTAGGGGTCGCCCGCGGGGGCGCGCCGGTCCCGCGAGGGGCGCCGCTCGGCGGGCGGGACCGCGGGATGCGCGCCGGTGCCGTAGGGGTCGTGCACGCCCTGGGCCGGGATCGGACCGGTCTCGGTGATGCTCGGCTGCGGGCCGGTGGCGCCGCGCACGGGCCGCAGCGGTCCGGTGCCGCCGACCATGGGGTGCGCGCCCGTGCCGCCCGCCATGGGATGCGGTCCGGTGCCGCCGCCCATGGCGGCGGGGCCGTAGTCGTCCTGCCGGAACCCGCCCGCGGGCGGCTCGGCGGCGGTGGTGGTGGTGAGCGCGGCGAGCTGGCCGTGGGAGCCGGCCTCGCGGGGGGCGAGACCGGGGCGGCTGCCGATGCCGCCGGACTCGCCCGGCGTGACGACCGCGTCCGGCAGCACCACGAACGCGGTGAGGCCGCCGCCCTGGGCGGCCCGCAGCTCGACGCGGATCCCGTGCCGGACGGCCAGGCGGCCGACCACGAACAGGCCCATGCGGCGCGCCGCGGAGAAGTCGATGACGGGCGGGTTCGCCAGCCGCCAGTTGGCCTGCTCCAGTTCCTCGGGCGACATGCCGACGCCGTTGTCGGTGATCTGCAGCATGCAGCCGCCGCCGCTCAGCATCTGCCCCGAGACCGTCACCTTGGTGTTCTCGGACGAGAACACGGTGGCGTTCTCCACCAGCTCGGCCAGCAGGTGGACGAGGTCGTTGACGACCGGGCCGGCGACCGTCATGTCGCCCTGAACCCGCAGCGCCACGCGCTCGTACTGCTCGACCTCGGACAGCGACGCGCGGACGACGTCGATCAGCGGGACGGGCTGGTTCCACCGGCGCACCTGCTCCTGGCCGCCGAGGACGAGGAGGTTCTCGCAGTTGCGACGCATGCGGGTGGCGAGGTGGTCCAGCCGGAACAGGTTGCCGAGCTGCTCCTCGTCGCGCTCGCTCTGCTCCAGCTCCTCGATCAGCCGCAGCTGCCGCTCGATCAGGGACTGGCTGCGGCGGGAGAGGTTGACGAACATCGCGTTGATGTTGCCGCGCAGCACGGCCTCGTCGGCGGCGAGCCGGACCGCCTCGCGGTGGACCTCGTCGAACGCCCGCGCCACCTGGCCGATCTCGTCGGTGGAGTCGATCTCGATCGGCTTGACCTCGATGCCGCCCGCGGCGGCCTCGGGGTCGCGCAGCCGGTCGACCAGGCCGGGCAGCCGCGTGTTGGCCACGTCCAGCGCGCCGGACTGCAGCCGGCGCAGCGGACGCACCAGCGAGCGGGCCATCACGATCAGGGTCGCCAGGACGACCGCGAGGACGAGGAACAGCAGCACGCCGTCCCGGATCGCCGCCGTCTGCGCGCCGGACCGGGCGTCGTCCGCCTTGGCGGCGAGGTCGGCGGCGATGCTCTTCTCGACCGTCCGCAGCTTGTCGACCCGCGCGGTCGAGTCCGACGTCCACGACCGGGCCGTGCGGGCGCCGAGCCTGACCCGCAGTTGCCGGGAGGAGTCGGCGACGGCCAGCGTCTGCAGCCGGGTGACCTCCGCGCGGTCCAGCTCGGGACCGGTGACGGTGTCCTCGAACAGCCTCAGCTGGGCCGGCGTCGCCGAGCTCCGAAAGGCGTTGATGCTGGTGTCCATGTCCGCACGGGCGTCGTCGACCGCGGCGCGGTCGAGCGGCTCGAACCGCCCCTCCCAGAGCGCGGAGGCGAGCAGGGCCCGTTCGCGGGACGCGGCGTCCTTGGCGTTCGCCAGGTCGGCCAGCGCCAGCGCGCTCTGCGCGAGCTCGGCCGTGGGGGCGTCCTGGGAGACCAGGACATGGAAGGAGGTGAAGTCGTCGACGAACTCGGTGTACTTGTCGATGATCACCCCGGGTGCGAGGCGGACGGCCGCCGTGCGCAGCGCGGGCAGGTCGTCCACCCGGTTGAGGACGTTGCCGACCGCCAGCCGCAGGCCGGAGGAGTACGTCTCGACGTCCGCCGCGGCGGCGCGCACCTTGCGGGCGTCGGCGTCCACCGCCTCCTGCCGCGCGGCGAGGATGTCGGCGCCGCCGGTGCGCCCGCCTCCCGCCGCCCGTTCCGCCATCGCGTCGCGCTCGGCCTCCACGTCGTGCGCGAGCGCGGTCAGCTGGTTACCGAGCGTAGCCAGCTGGCCGGTCCGGCTGTAGGCCTCGGCGTTGTCCAACGACACCGAGACCCGGTAACCCGCGAAGAACGCGGCCACGATCGTGGGCACCGCGATGAGGGCGAACAGACGCGTGCGCACTCGCCAGTTGCGCAGCTTGTAACGCCCACCCTGGGAACTTCGCTTCGGGGCGTCGCCCCTGGCAGACGGGCCTGGCTGGGGGGATTGCGGGGCCATCTCGGCCCCTTCTGCTTTCCGCACTGCCCTCCGCTACCTCTCAATGGGGTCGATCGCTCGCGGCGTACAGTGGCCTGAACGGGATTCGGGTCGCATCGCTCACCCACGCCACTGCGGGCGAGCGCGAGATATTGCAACACAGAGCCACCATCATGGCCAACCCGAATGATCACACAAGTCTGGACTTGTGATGCAGAAGATGCCCATGTCACAGACTGTTATCTCATGTTCACATAATTGCACATAATCCTCGCATCTCACCCAAGCCAGGCCCACAGTGCGCTACGCTCCCGCCTCGTTTGAAAGATCAGGTTCAACGTGCTTCCCCCGCAAAATGGAGCCTTGCCATGCCTGCTTCCCACCGCCGTACAGCCGTCACCGGCGCGCTAGCGATCGCTCTGGCTCTCTCCGCCGCGGCCTGCGGCTCCTCGGAGAAGAAGTCGGCCAACGGTCTGGAGAAGTCCGAGATCACCCTCGGCAACATGACCGTCGCCGACACCGCGCCCGTCCAGCTCGCCATCTCCAAGGGACTGTTCAAGGCCGAGGGCCTGACTGTCAAGACCCAGGTCATCCCGGGTGGCGCCGCGGGCATCCCGCTCCTGAAGAGCGGCCGGCTGGACTTCAGCATCAGCAACTACGTCTCGCTGCTCACCGCCGGGGCCAAGGACCCGGGCTTCAAGCCCAAGATCGTCGTTGAGGG
>NZ_JBEZJP010000226.1:0-12472 GCF_040653175.1 Actinomadura sp. NPDC048032 | reverse complement strand
CGGTCGCCTCCGCCCGGCGGTAGGTGCGCTCGGCGTTCTCCGCCCTGCTCCGGGCCACGCCGCGGATCCGCTCCGCGAGCGCGCCGCCGTCATGCCGCGGGCCTCCACGCCGGCCGGGGCCGTCCAGGACGTGGTGGTGGACGACTTGTCCGCCCAGTACGTCACCACCCACGACCCGGCCGCGTCCACCTGGGCCGACGGGCCGGTGTGGTCGGTGACGGTGCCGGCGTCGCTGCTCTTCGCCACCGCCGCGACCGGGTCGGTGGCGTTGGTGCCCTCGTAGGCGAGCAGCCGGATGTCGGCCTTGGTGTAGGCGCTGAACCCGATGCCGACCTGCGTGCCGGCGTCACCGGCCTGGGCGACGCGCTTCCAGACGACGGACGTCGCGGTGCCCGCCGCCTGCGTGCCGACCTGCGTCCAGCCGGCCGGCGGGGTCGCCAGCGTCGCCTCGCTGCTGTTGAACGTCAGCAACAGAAGCATGCCGTCGCCGGGCTGGACCGCCGGCGGGACCTGCGCCGTGGCGGTCTGGACGTTGCCGTTGCCGCCCGCCCCGCCGCGGTAGCCGATGTTCACCTGGTTCGACGCGACCGTCACGTCCTGGGACCGGGTGCCCTTGCCGCCGCGGTCGTCGGTCACCGTCAGCTTGACCGTGTAGGTGCCGGCCGCGGCGAACGCGTGCTGCGGCGCGACGCCCGTGCCGGTGTCGCCGTCGCCGAAGTCCCAGGCGTAGGAGGCGATCGAGCCGTCGGAGTCGGACGAGCCGGCGGCGTTGAAGGTGCAGGTGAGCCCGTCGCAGTCGCCGGTGAACGCGGCGGTCGGCGGCTGGTTCGGCGTCCCCGCGTACAGGAAGACCGTCCGGCCGCGCCAGTCGGCGGTGCTGACCTCGGTCGACGAGCCGGACGGCACTCCCGCCGCGGAGAACGCGACCCGGTAGAGCCGGCCGTTGCCGTTGTTGACGTAGTAGAGGTTCGCGCCGTTGACGAACATGCCGCCGACCGAGCTCCAGCTCATGCCGGGCAGGTTGCCCACCGCGGTGAACTCCTGCGCGCCGACGACGTTGCTCTCCGGGTTGAACGTCCGGTAGTAGAGCGAGGACTGCCCGCGCGTGTAGTAGATCCGGCCCTTGGCGAAGAACATGCCGGTGATGTTCGGCACCTGCGAGTGCCAGGTCGTCATGGCGGTGAGCTGGTCGGCGGTGTCGATGGTGGTCGGCGTGCCGAGCGCCGTGCCGTCGAAGGACCGGCGCCGGAACGCGCCGTCCGACGACCCGTAGAAGAGCTCCCCGTTGACCATGAAGGCGCCGCGCGCGGTGCGCCAGTCGACGCCCGCCGTGCCGTCGTCGACCGCGGCGCCGGCGGTGGTGCCGTCGAACGAGCGGTGCCTCAGGTAGTTGGCGGCCCCGAAGCCGATGCCGCCGCCGGAGTAGACGTTCCCGGGCAGTTCACCGGTGCTGTAGGCGGGGATGACCGCGCCCCCGGCCACGGGGAACAGCGCGAGCTTCTGGTGGAACTCGCCGCCGACGTTGTCGGTGTCGCTGCCGATCCACAGGCCCTCGTCGGTGGCCAGCATGTCGAAGACGCCGACGCCCTTGTCGCGGCCGGGGTTCCAGCTGAACGGCAGGCCGCTGACCGGGTCGAGCGCGACGATGCCCTCGCGCCCGACGGCGCCCTGGCCGGGGTTGTCGCCCGCGAACGGGTTGTTCGCCCACCGGAAGTGGCCGCCGGTGTAGACGGCCGTGTCGGTGATCTCCACGGCGTAGGTGGTGTCGCCCCCGGTGTAGTTCACCCAGGTCGGCTGCTGGCCGCCGCCGGAGGCGGCGCTCTCCCAGCGGGCCTGGGTGTCGCACAACTTCGCGGAGCCGCCGTACGCGCCGGTGGTCGTCACCACGAAGTACGCGCCGTCGGGAGAGAACTCGACGTCGCGCATGTACGTGTCGAACGACTGCGAGCACTGGTCGGCGTAGCGGGTGGTGTCCCAGTTCGCGAGCTGGGCGGACGGGCCGGTGAGGTCCACCATGACGATCTGGCGCCGGGTGCTGCCCGCGACCGAGCTGAAGTTGCCGATGCCGACGAGCTTGGAGCCGTCAGGGCTGACGTCCATCTTGTAGATCTGGGTGACGCCGTCGCCGGTCTGGGTGCCGGTGACGTCGAGGTTCAGGAAGTCGTCGCGGGCCCCGGTCTGCGGGTCGAGGGCGGCGAGGGCCGGCCGCGCGACGCCGCCGACGGTCGCGAAGGTGCCGCCGACGTACAGCCGGCCGCCCGCCAGCCGCAGGTCGCGGACCTTGGCGTCGAACTGCGGGTCGAACGAGGCGATGGGGGCGCCGGTCTGGGCGTTGATCCTGGCGAGCACGAAGTGCCGGACGCCGTTGATCTGGCCGAAGCTCCCGCCGACGTAGATCGACTGGCCGTCGGGGGCGGGCAGCAGCGCGCTGGCCTCGCCCTTGTCGAGGCTGGGCGCGAAGTCGGGGTCGATGGCGCCGGTGGCGGCGTCGAAGGCGAACAGCCGGTTGCGGACCAGCGTCGGCTTGTTGGCCCCGGGCTCCTTCACCTGGGTGAACGAGCCGCCGACGTAGATCTTGCCGCCGATCTTGATGATCGACTTGACCTCGCCGTCCAGGACGTTCGGCGTGTAGTTCGCCGGGTCCGCGTTGACGACCTTGCCGTGCGCGGGCTCGGATCCCCTCTGGTCCGCGCTCGCCGGGGCGCCCGCGGCGAGGCTCCCCGTCAGCGTCCCCAGCGCGAGCACCGCCCCCACGGCCAGAGGCCCCCACCTGCGTCTGCCCATCGACCCCTCCGTGCAAGATAGAAGTAAGCCGCCATGTTCCTCGTGAAGGCACATAGCGCCGCGCAATCGTAGCCAGCGGGCAGCCGGGACCGCCGTTTGATCACTAACTATTCGGTTTCGGCCACCGGCCCGCCCGGTGATCGGCCTGCGGCAGGACCCCCGGACGCGCCCCGGCGGGCACGCCCATCACGTCTCGCGAGGTACGCTGCGCACCTCGAAAGGACGCTTGCCGGGTCTCACCGGACGACCGGATCGCGTGGCCGAATTCGGCCATCATCCGCTGTCGCCCCTGGTAAGAGACAGGACGTCCTTCCATGGGCGACGTGCGTCCGGAACCGGACGGCGCGGTCCGCGCGCCCGCAGGCGCGTCCCACGGAAACGGAGCGGTGATTGGCCGGGATGCGAGGGATCGCGGGGAGCACACCTCTCGCGACGCCGCGGCTGCTGCCCTGGCGCCTGCGGCCGGGCTGGCCGCTCGCCGTCGCGCTCCTCGGCTTCCCCGTGTGGTGGATCCTCGGCCTGGCGAACATCGTGCTGCTGGTCATCAGCGTGCCCATGGCGATGACGCTGTGGCGGCGGCGCGGCACCCTGGTGGCGCCCGGCGGCTTCGGGACGTGGCTCTTCTTCCTGCTCTGGGTCGTGCTGGGCGTGCTGGTGCTGTGGGCCGACGCGCCCCTCGCCGAACCGGGCGGCGGGTTCAGCCGGCTCCTGGTGTATTGCTACCGGCTCGCCTGGTACCTGTCGTCCACCATCGTGCTGCTCTACATCGGCAACATGAGCGAGCGGGAGCTGCCGTCGGGCAAGATCGGCCGGCTCCTCGGCTACATGTTCATCGTGACGACCGTCGGCGGGCTGGTCGGGTCCTTCTTCCCCTCGATCCAGCTCACCTCGCCGGTGGAGATGGTGCTGCCGCACGGGCTGACCGCCAACTCCTTCGTCCGCGACATCGTCCACCCGAAGGTCGCCGACATCGAGTCGATCCTCGGGTTCGAGCAGTCCCGGCCGATGGCGCCGTTCGCGTACGCCAACACCTGGGGCTCCGCCTACGCCTTCTTCCTCCCGTACTTCCTGCTGACCTGGATCGTCCGCGCCGACATGCGGCGCCGCGCGTTCGGGCTGGCCGTCCTCGCCGCGTCGCTGTGGCCCGTCGTGTACTCCCTGAACCGGGGGCTGTGGGGGGCGCTCGGCGCGATCGGCCTGTTCGGCGTCGCGAAGCTGCTCCAGGTCGGCGGCCCCCGCGTGATCGCCTGGACGGCCGGGATGGCCGCGGCGGGCGCGATCGTCGTGGCGCTGTCGCCGCTGCCCGGCCTCGTCCAGGACCGCCTTGACAACCCGCACAGCAACAACCGCCGCACGCTGCTGGCCGAGGAGACCACCCGCAGCGCCCTGAGCGGCTCCCCGCTGGTCGGATTCGGGTCCACCCGCAACGTCCAGGGCGACCTCGGCCAGGTGTCCGGCGGCGACAAGATCGGCTGCAAGGCGTGCGGCTCGCCGCCGCTCGGCACCCAGGGCCATCTGTGGCTCCTGCTGTTCGCCAACGGCGTCGTCGGGACGATCGCGTTCTGCGCGTTCTTCGCCGTCCGGTTCCTGCGGCACTGGCGCGAGCGCGGCGCGTACTCGCTGGCGGGCTGCGCCGTCCTGATCGCCTGCGGCCTGTTCATGATCACTTACGACATGGTGGAGGTACCGCTGTACACGGTGATGATCGCTGTGGGGCTGATGTGGCGGGCGAGCAGGGACGCCCGCGCCGAGGCCCGGCCGCGCGCCCGTGCCCGCGTCGCCGCGCCGGCCGACACCGCCGAGGCGGCGCCCGCCGGCACCGCCGAGCAGGCGCCGCTGTGAGCGCCCCGGAGGAGACGCGGGCCGCCTGGATCGCGGCGGTGCGGGACCTGTGGCCGGACGCGCGGGTGGAGGCCGTCGGACGGGGACGCTCCGAGGGGGCGCGCCGGGAACTGGCGTTCCTGCCGGACGCGGAGCGGCCGCGGCTGCTCGTCCCGGCGGGGATGCCGCGCGCCACCGCGGCCGCGCTGCGCCGCTACAGCCACGACCTCGGCCCGAAGCAGCGCGCCTCCCGCGGCCTGACGGCGGCGGCGGTCCGCACCGGCCTGCCGGAGCGCACGCTGCGCGACCGGCTCAGCATCACCGGCGGCGGCCCCTCCATCGAGGACCGGCTGGCGGAGCTGCTCGGGCGGCCGGTGGTGGTCAGCGTGGGGCTCGGGAGCGCCCGCGCCAACCGCAAGCCGATCCTGCACGTGCTGACGCCGCGCGGCGAGCCCGCGGCCTTCGTCAAGATCGGCGACACCGGCACGGCCCGCGCCCTCCTGGAGGGCGAGGCCGCCGCCCTCACCTACCTGAACGCCCACCTGCCCGCGCCGGGGCCGGGCGGGCGCCTGCACGTCCCGCGGCTGCTGCACCACGGCACGTGGCACGGCCTCGACCTGCTCGTCCTCGAACCGCTCCCGACCAGCGCGCTCGGCTGGCGCCCGCGGGGGCGGGCCCCCGTCTCGGAGATGCGGGCGCTGTTCGAGGTCGGCGGCGTCGAGCGGGCGCCGCTGCGCGCCAGCGCCTACTGGGAGGAGATGGCCGCGAGCCCCGGCCTGGTCCTGGACGAGCGGCAGCGCGCCGTCTTCGGCGAGGTCGTCGAAGGCGTCGGCAAGGCGCACGGCGACCTGGTCCTGGACTTCGGCGCCTGGCACGGCGACTGGACGCCGTGGAACATGGCCTGGCACCGCGGCGTGCTGCGCCTGTGGGACTGGGAGCGGTTCTCGCGCGGCGTCCCGAACGGGTTCGACCTGCTGCACTACCGCCTCCAGGAGGCGATGCGCACCGCGTCCGGGCCGCCCTACGCCGCCTGGCCGGACGGCGCCGCCGCCCTCCTGGAGCCGCTCGGGCCGACGGGCCCCGCCGCGGAGGCGACCGTCCGGCTCTACCTCCTGGAGCTGTGCCGCCGCTACCTGCTGGCCGCCCAGGAGCCGATCGGCGGGCCGCTACGCGCCGACACCGAGCGGCTGCTGACGCTCCTGCACACCACTCCACCGGACACGCCCTCGGGAGGAACCCCGTGATCTCACGCCGTGACGCCCCTCCGTGGGTCAAGGAGGCGGGACGGGCCGCGACCCGCGCCGGAGGGCGGCTGACCTCGGGCGCCCGGATGCTGCCCGACTTCCTCATGGTCGGCACGCAGCGCGGCGGCACCACCTCGCTGTTCCGCGCCCTGGCCGCGCACCCGGCGACCGTCCAGCCCAACTTCCACAAGGGCGTGCACTACTTCGACGTCAACTACACGCGCGGCCTCGGCTGGTACCGGGGGCACTTCCCGGTCCGCGCGCTCGCCGAGCGCCGCGCCAGGGACGCCGCCCCCCAGGCGTTCGAGTCCGCCGGCTACTACATGCACCACCCGCTGGCGCCGGAGCGGATCGCCCGCGACCTGCCCGGGGTGAAGCTCGTCGTCCTGCTGCGCGACCCGGTGGTGCGGGCCTACTCCGCCCACAAGCACGAGCTGGCGCGGGGGTTCGAGACCGAGCCGTTCGAGCGGGCCCTGGACCTGGAGCCCGAGCGGCTCTCCGGCGAGATCGACAAGATCAAGGCCGACCCCGCCTACGTGAGCCACAGCCACCGGCACCACTCCTACCTCGACCGCGGCCGCTACGCCGAGCAGATCGAGCGGCTGTTCGCCCTCTTCGGACGGGACAGGGTGCACGTGGCGTTCGCGGAGGACTTCTTCACCGAACCCGAGCCCTGCTACGACTCCATCCTGGAGTTCCTGGGGCTGCCGGCCTGGCGGCCCGCGTCGTTCGAACGGCACAACGCGCGGCCGGGCTCCCCGCTGCCGGACCACCTGCAGCGCCGCCTGGCCGAGTACTACGCCCCCTGGGACGACAAGCTCGCCGCGCTCCTCGGCGCCGAGCCCGCCTGGCGGCGATGAGGCGGCGATGAGCAAACGCACCCTCGGCCCGGCCAGCGTGCAGGCGGAACCGCCGCTCGCGCCGGACTCGGTCCCGGTCACCCGGTACGCGGGCGTCGTCCGCCGCCACCTGGCCGCGCTGCTCATCGCGCTGCTGGCCGGGTGCGCGCTCGGGGTCGTGAAGATCGTGCTGACGCCGACGACCTACACCGCGCAGATCTACGTGCTGGCGCCGCCGGTGGCGCTGCACCCCTCCATCGACATCGGCTCGGCGATCGACACCAACACCCGCGCCCCCCGCGAGACGACGATGGACACCGAGGCCCAGCTCGTCTGGTCCCGCCCGGTGCTGTCCAAGCTGGCGGAGCGGCCGGGCTTCGACGCGTCCGACGCCGAACTGCGCGACCGCATCGGCCTGACGGTGCCGTCCAACACCCACGTGCTCACGATCTCGGTACGCGCCGGAACGCCGCGGACCGCCCAGGACGGCGCCCGGGTCGTCGCCGACTCCTACCTGGCGCTGCGGAACCGGATCCTCGGCCAGGTGCTGGAGCACAACCGCCAGGCGCTGGAGAACAACGCCGAGCTGCTGAAGAAGCAGCTCGCGGCGCTGCCCGGCGACGAGGACGAGCTGCGCCGGCTCACCACCCGCACGCGCCGCCAGGCGCTGGTGAAGCAGATCCGCGACGTGGAGAAGCAGGTGGCGGCCATCAAGAGCAAGCAGGAGCAGCCCGGCGAGGTGCTGCGCGGGGCCCCGCTCCCCCGGCGGGGCGACGATCCCGGACGCGACGTGGCCGTCGCGTCCGGGATCGGCATCGGCCTGCTCTGCTGGATCGCCTACGTGGTGGTCCGCGAGGTGCGGCCGCGCCGCATCCGGCGCCCCGCCGACCTGCGGCTGCACAGCCGGCTTCCGATCATGGTGGAGGGGGCGGCGCTCGGCGCCGGGCACCGCGAGGTCGCGCGACGGCTCCGCAACCTGGTCTTCGACGCCGACGCCGCCACCGTGCTCGTCACCGGGGTCCCGGGATCGGCCGGCACCGAGGTGGCCTACGAGCTGGCCGAGATGTGCACCGAGGGCGGATCGGCCACGACGGTCCTGCGCATCGTCGCCGACGGCGAGCCCTTCCACGAGCCGCCGGCCGCGGCCGGGACCGGCCACTCGTTCACCGTCCGGCTGGTGCGCAGCGACGACGACCGCCAGCTCACCCGGGCCGTCGACAAGGCGGGCCGCGTGTCCCGCATCGTCGTCATCACCACGCCCGACATCAACGGCGCGGACACGATCGCCGCGGCCGCCGCCAGTGACATCGCCCTGGTGGTCGTCGAACGGGGACGGGCCCTGGACCGCGAGGTCGCGAGCGGGGTACTGGCCCTCGACCAGGCGGCCAACCCCGCACGCGTGATCGTGCTGACCGCTCCCGTCCTGCGCGGGCCCGCGTCCGCGGCGCCGCGGCGCGCCGCCCGCCCGTCCCCGGTCGGGGCCGCCGCTCCTGGACGAGGTTGAGATGAACAGAACCGTCTTCTTGCAAGGCGCGGTTAAAGTCGAGATGAACACTCCGTCAAGAACGAGCCTGATCGATGAGGGGGATCGTCGTGGGAGCTGACCAGACGGCCGACGCCCAGGGGGGGCACCTGCTCGCCCTGGTCCGGCGCTATCTGGGGGCGCTGATCGGGCTCGCCGTGCTCGGCACCGCGGCCGGCGTCGCCCTGGAGATGGCCGTGCCGCCGCCGTTCAAGGCCACCGCGACGGTGCTGGTCAGCCCGCTGGAGGGCAACCCGTACTCCCCGGAGGGCCGCGGCGACGACCTGGTGAACCTGCAGACGGAGGCGCAGCTGGTCGCCACCGACAGCGTCGCCAAGATCGTCCAGAAGAAGCTCGGGCACGAGGCGGAGGGCGACATCGGGGTCTCGGTCCCGCCCAACACCCAGGTGCTCAACCTGACCTACACCGCGAACAGCTCCGGCAACGCCCGCGCGGGCGCGCAGGCCTTCGCCGACGCCTACCTGGAGTACCGCACGCAGCGCGCGCAGGCCGTGGTGAACAACCAGCTCGCGAAGCTGAAGGCGCAGTCGGCCAGGGTCGAGCACCTGCTGCAGCGGGCGAACAACGAGCTGGCCGCCTCCTCCGGCTCCCGGCGCTCCACCCTCCAGCAGCGCGTCACCGCCTACACCAACCAGCTCGGCGTCATCGACGAGCAGTCCAACGACATCGCCAGCACCCCCCTCGACCCCGGACAGGTGATCACCCCGGCGGACGCGCCGGCCGGGCCCGGCATCGTCCGGCCCGCGATGTACGGCGCGGGCGGCCTCGTGCTCGGGCTGGTCGCCGGGTTCGTGGTCATGCTGCTGCGGGAGCGGCTCAACCAGCGGCTGCGCAACGCCGAGTCGATCGAGGGGCTCGGCGTCCGGACGCTGTCCACCATCCCGGCGGGCGGCCCGCCCGGCGACACGCTGGCCCTGGTCAGCGCGCCCAAGAGCCCGGTCGGCGAGGCGTACCGGCGGCTGCGCGCCGCGGTCGTGGCGACCGCGCCGCAGACCCCGGTGGCGCTGCTGATCAGCAACGCCACCCCGGGTGGCAGCGCCCGCATGGCCAGCGCCAACCTCGCGGTCTCGCTCGCCTTCGCCGGCGCCAAGACCATCATGATCGACGCGACCACCGAGGACGCCGACGTCAGCACCCTGTTCGGCGCGCGGCCCGGCGGCAAGGGTCTGTCGGACACCCTGCTCAGCGGCACGGACCCGGCGACCCTGCTGATCCACACCGACTCGCAGCTGCGGCTGCTGCCGCGCGGCCCGCGCGCCCGCGAGGCCGCGCACCGGTTCAGCGGCCCGCGGATGCGCGAGACCGTCAAGGTGCTGCGCCGCCGCAGCGAGTACCTCATCGTGAACGCGGCGAGCCTGCACGACGCCGACGCGCAGGCCCTGTGCACCTTCGTGGACGCGGTCGTGCTCGTGATCAACCAGGGCGTCACGACCCGCGAGGAGCTGCGGCAGGCGTACGTGGAGGCCGAGCGCGCCGGCGTCACGGTGCTCGGCGCCCTGCTGGAGCCGCCGGAGCCGCGGGGAGGGCGCGCGGCGCGGCAGGCTCCGCCCGCCCGCCAGCCCCACCCGCCTCAGGGCACCGAGCCCCGCCAGCCGGAGGCGCGCGCCGGCCGGCGCCGCGCCCCGGAGGCCCCCCTCGCGTGGGCCGAGGACCCGTCGCGCGGCGGGCAGGACGAGCCCGACGAGGAGCCGGCCGACTCCGGATCCCTGGTCACGCAGGCGCTGCCGCAGGTCAAGCAGCCGCCCCGCACGGGCGAGGCGCGGCCGGCGCCGCCCGGGCGACACGGCGCGCCGCAGCCGCAGCCAGAGCCGCGGCGCCGTCCCCTTCCGCCCGCGCTCGAACCCCCGGCCGGGCCGGGCAAGCCCGTCGCCCCCAAGCCCGTGTCCCCCACGGAGGTCACCCAGGGCACGGGGCCGGCGCGTCCGCGCCCGGCGGCGCCCGCCGGCGCCGAGCCCGCCGAGCCGGCCGACGCGGCCGCCGACGACGGGCTGGAGTCGGCCGCGACGCGGACCCAGGAGGACATCTCCAAGTTCATGCCGCCGGATCTGCCGGAGGACGGCGCGGACGGCAAGCCCCCGGCGGGGCCGAAGGACGCCGCGCCGGACGTCTCGCCCCGCTACGGCAAGAAGCCGCACAAGGCCGGCCGGCATGCCGGCCCCTGATTCCGCAGGAGCCGCGGCGGACGAGCCGAAACCGTCCGGTCCGGGCGGGCCGAACCTGAACAGGCTGGCGAGGGGCGGCGCGCTGAACCTCGTCGGCGCCGCCGTCGCCGGCGTCCAGGGCCTCGCGCTCGTCTTCCTGGTCGCGCACCTGTACTCGCAGCGGATCGCGGGCACCTTCTTCGCGGCGACGTCGCTGTTCATCATCCTGCAGGCCGTGTCGGGGCTCGGCACCGACGCGGGCCTGCTGCGCTGGCTGCCCCGCCACCTGGCGCTCGGCGACCGCGGCGCGGCGCGGCGGACGGTGCCGGTGGCGCTCGTCCCGGTCGCGGCGACGGCGCTGGCCGCGGGTCTCGTGCTGGCCCTCACCGCGCCGTGGACGGCGGGCCACATCGGCGCCGACGACCCCGGCCAGGCCGTGGGCATGGTGCGGGTGCTGGCGCTGTTCCTGCCCCTCGCGGGGGCGCACGACGCGCTGCTCGCGGCGACCCGCGGGCACGGCTCGATGCGGCCGACCGTCCTCGTCGACAAGATCATGCGGCAGACGCTCCAGGTCGCCGGGGTCGTCGTGGCGGCGCTGCTGACCGACGACGCGGTGTGGCTCGCCCTGGCGTGGGCGGCGCCGTACCTGCCGTGCCTGGTCGTCGCCCTCCTCTGGTACCTGAAGATCAGCCGCCGGGGCCGCGTCGAGGCGCCGGTGGCCGCGGAGGCCGGGACGCCATCCGGCTGGCGGCCCCTGGCCGGCGACTTCTGGCGCTTCACGGCGCCGCGCGCGTTCGCGCAGATCTGCCAGACGGCGTTCCAGCGCGCCGACATCGTGCTCGTCGCGGCGCTCAGCTCGCCGCGCGAGGCGGCGATCTACACCGCCGCCACCCGGTTCATCGTGATCAGCCAGCTCGTCACCCAGGCCGTGCAGAACGTCATGCAGCCCGCGGTGAGCCGGCTGATGGCGCTCGCCGACCGCGCGGGCGCGCAGCGGGTGTTCGCGGTGTGCGCGTCCTGGAACCTCGCGCTCGCCTGGCCGGTGCACCTGTCGATCGCGGTCGGCGCCCCGGTGTACGTGCGCTCCTTCGGCGAGGGCTACCGCGGGACCGGCGAGGTCGTCACGGTCATCCTGGCGATGGCGATGCTGGTGGCGACCGCGACGGGCGCCCGCGACGTGATGCTGCTGATGGCGGGCCGCAGCGGGCTCAGCCTGGTCAACCAGAGCGCCGCGCTCGGTGTGAACCTGGTGCTGAACGTGCTGCTGATCCCGCCGTTCGGGATCGCCGGGGCGGCGGTCGCGCGGGCGTGCGGGCTGCTCGTGCGGACGCTGCTGGCCCTGGTCCAGGTCCGGCGGATCCTCGACATGACCCCGGCGAGCGCCGGGCTGTTCTGGGCGGGCGGCTCCGCGCTGGTCAGCTTCGCGGCGGTGCCGCTGGCCGTCCGGCTGGCCGCCGGCTCCAGCGAGGCCGCCCTCGCCGGCGGGCTGATCCCGGGCGCGATGCTGTACCTCGCCCTGCTCTGGGCCGGCCGCGAGCGGCTGTCCCTCACCGCCTTCGCCTCCCTGCTGCCGGGGAGGCGCGGCCGTGCCGCACCCGCGGGCGCCGCCGCCGCGCCCGCCACCGAAACGACATCTGCCAGGAGCATGCATGCCCACGGGAATTGACCAAGTGCGCCGCAAGTCCCGCGCGGTGCTTCGCAAGAGCGGGCTCGCCCCGAGCGGCCCGGTGTACGGCCGGCTGGTCGACGCCGGGCGCTCGCTGCCGATCCCGGCCGCGGCGCGCGTCGCGGTGTCCACCGCCGTGCTGCGGCGCCCGTGGAAGGTCCCGGTCCGGTTCGACCAGCTCCTCGTCGGCGCGCAGGGCGGCTGGACGGCCCGCGAGTTCGCCGACCGCACCGGCGACCTGCTGTGGCCGTCGACCCCGTTCCTGGACGGCCCGCACGTCGGGCTGCTGCGGCTCGCCGACGAGCGGCCGGAGCTCACCGACGCCGAGATCCTGTCCAGCGCCTACTGCCGCCGTCATCGCAGCAGCGTGATCAGGTGTCAGTGATCACCGATCCTAGGGTGCGAGGAAGGGCCTGTCGGGCGCCGGATCCAGC
>NZ_JBEZJP010000225.1:0-12530 GCF_040653175.1 Actinomadura sp. NPDC048032 | reverse complement strand
GATCGTCGGGATGGGCGTGGTGCTGGCGGCGAGCTACGAGGCCAGGGCGTGCGGCGTGCGGACGGCGATGAGCGGCGGGCAGGCCCGCCGGCTGTGCCCGCGGGCGGTCGTCGTCCGGCCGCGCATGAGCGCCTACAGCGCGGCGAGCAAGGCGGTCTTCGCGGTGTTCCGGGCCACGACGCCGCTGGTGGAGGGCCTGTCGATCGACGAGGCGTTCCTCGACGCCGACGGGCTGCGCCGCCCCCCGCCGGAGGTGGCCGTCCGGCTGCGGCGCGAGATCGCCGAGGAGGTCGGGCTGCCGATCACGGTCGGGGTCGCGCGCACCAAGTTCCTCGCCAAGGTCGCCAGCGGCGTCGCCAAGCCCGACGGGCTGCTGGTGGTGCCGCCGGACGGCGAGCTGGAGTTCCTGCGCCCGCTGCCGGTGCGGCGGCTGTGGGGCGTGGGGCCCGCGACGGCGGCCAAGCTCGCCGGGTTCGGCGTGACGACGGTCGGGGACGTGGCCGCGATGCCGGAGTCCACGCTGGTGTCGATGCTCGGCCCGGGGGCGGGCCGCCACCTGTACGCGCTGGCGCACAACCGCGACCCGCGTCCCGTGCGGACGGGCGTGCGGCGGCGGTCGATGGGGGCGCAGCGGGCGCTCGGCCGCCGTGCCCGGTCGGCGGCGGAGCTGGACGCGATGCTCGTCGGGCTGGCCGACCGGCTCGGCGGGCGGCTGCGCAAGGCCCGCCGCGTCTGCCGGACGGTCACCCTCCGGCTGCGGTTCGGCGACTACGCCCGGGCCACGCGCTCGCACACGCTGGCCCAGGCCACCGCCGAGACCCCCGTGCTCCTGGCGGCGGCGCGGGGCCTGCTCGCCGCCGCCCGCCCGGTGATCGACGAGCGCGGCCTGACGCTGATCGGCCTCTCGCTGGGCAACCTGCACGACGACGGCGCCGTCCAGCTCACCCTGCCGTTCGACCAGGCGATGGCGGTGGACGGCGCGGTCGACGGCGTCCGCGACCGGTTCGGCCAGTCCGCCATCACCCGCGCCGTGCTCCTCGGCCGGGACCAGGGCGACCCGGTGCCGCTGCTTCCCGACTGAGACGGCGCGCCCCCGCGGTCAGGACGGCTCGACGATCCCGAGGCCGTCCGCGCCGACCTGGACGGCGGACTCGTCCAGCGCCGACTCCGCGATCGGCTGGAGGCGGCCGTCCAGGTCGAGGACGGGGCTGGCCTCCTTGTACCAGGACTCGATCACCGCGTTGCCCCAGAAGTCGCGGCGGCGGTCGTCGTGCACGTTCCACCGGAACGTCTCGTGGTCCGGGTCGCCCGTGTAGTAGTCCGAGGTGTAGATCTCGACCCGGTGCCCGTCGGGGTCGCGGAGGTACACGTAGAAGGCGTTGGACACGCCGTGCCGCCCGGGGCCGCGCTCGATGTGGTGCTCCTTGCGCAGCGAGCCGAACACGTCGGCGGTGCGCAGCACCTGGTGGGACTCGTGCGTCGCCATCCCGACGTGGTGCAGCCGGGGGCCGGCGCCGCCGGTGAACGCGACGTCGTGCACGGTCTGCTTGCGGTACATCCACGCCGCGTAGAGCTCGTGCTCGTCGCCCTCGATCGTCTCCGAGCAGCCGAAGCCGAGGGACGTGTAGTGCTCGTAGGCGGCGGGGATGTCGGGCGTGCAGATGTTGAAGTGGTCCAGGCGCGCGATCTGCGCGCCCCGGTGCAGGTCGTAGCGCTGGATGAGGCGCTCCCCGCGGGCGATGTCGTGGAAGAACTCCACGGTGAAGCCGAGCGGGTCGACGACGCGGACGGCGTCCCCGACCCCGTGGGTCCCGGCCCCGGCGGGGACCCGCCGGACGGGCCGGCCGAGGGAGGCGAAGAACCGCTCGGCCCGGTCGACGTCCTCGGGCGTCCGGACCCGGTAGGCGATGTGGTCCAGGGCGGCGACGGGCCCGGAGCGCAGGACGAGGGAGTGGTGGGTCAGCTCGTCGGTGCCGCGCAGGTACAGCGCGCCGGCGTCCTCGTGCTGGACGTGCAGGCCCAGCATGTCGACCCAGAACCAGCGGGCGGCGGCCAGGTCCGTGACGGCCAGTTGCGCGTACGCGGAGCGGATCACGTCGGGGGGTGTGTTCATCGTGGCTCCTGGGCGCCGAAGCGGGGCGTGTGCACCTCGCCGAGCATGACGTGCACGATCTTGGATTCGGAGAAGAAGTCGATGCTGTGCGCGCCGCCCTCGCGGCCGAGCCCGGAGTCCTTCACCCCTCCGAAGGGAGTGCGCAGGTCACGGACGTTGTGCGAGTTGATCCAGACCATACCCGAGGCGACCCCGTGGGCGATGCGGTGGCCGCGGCGCAGGTCGTCGGTCCACACGTAGGCGGCGAGCCCGTAGCGGGTGGCGTTGGCCAGCTCCACCGCCTCGGCCTCGTCGTCGAAGGGCGCGACGGCCACGACCGGGCCGAAGATCTCCTCCTGGAAGATCCGGGCGTCCCGCGGGACGTCGGCGAACACGGCGGGCTGCAGGTAGTTGCCCTCCGGCAGGTGCCCCGGGCGGCCGCCGCCCGCGATCAGCCGGCCCTCCCGCCGGCCGACCTCGACGTACTCCAGCACCCGCGCGTAGTGCTCGGGGTGGACGAGGGCGCCGACCTCGGTGGCGGGGTCGGACGGCGGCCCGACCCGCACCTTCTCGGCGCGCTCGGCGAGCCGCCGGGTGAACTCCTCGTAGACGGGGCGTTCCACGAGCACGCGGGACCCGGCCGTGCAGCGCTCCCCGTTGAGCGAGAAGACGCCGAACACGACCGAGTCGAGCGCGGCGTCCAGGTCGGCGTCGGCGAACACGACGACGGGGGACTTGCCGCCGAGCTCCATGGACAGCGCTTTCAGGCCGTCGGCGGAGCACCGCATGATGTGCCGTCCGGTCTCGGTGGAGCCGGTGAACGACAGCAGCGGCACGTCCGGGTGGTCGACGAGCGCCTGCCCGGCGGCCTCGCCGACGCCGTGCACGATGTTGACCACCCCGGCGGGCACGCCCGCCTCGGTGAGGATCTCCGGCCACAGGCCCGCCGACAGCGGCGTCCACTCGGCGGGCTTCAGCACGAGCGTGCAGCCGGACGCCAGCGCCGGGGCGAGTTTCCAGCTCTCCAGCATGAACGGGGTGTTCCACGGGGTGATCAGCCCGGCGACGCCCGCGGGCGTCCGGACGACGTAGTTGAGCTGGGTGTCGCCGACCCGGTAGGCCTCCTCGCCGAGCGCGACGATCACGTCGGCGAAGTAGCGGAAGTTCTCGGCGGCGCGCCGGGCCTGGCCGCGGGCCTGGGTGATCGGCAGTCCGGAGTCGAAGGACTCCAGCTCGGCGAGCCGGTCCTCGCGCGCCTCGACGGCGTCGGCGACGCGGACGAGGATCGAGGCGCGCTCGCGGTTGCCGAGAGCGGCCCAGCCGGGGAACGCCGCGCGGGCCGCGGCCACGGCCCGGTCGACGTCGGCGGCCCCGCCCGCCGCGGCGGTGGCGTAGGGGGTGTTGGTCACGGGGTCGGCGACGTCGAAGACCGCGCCGTCGGCGCTGTCGGCGAAGGCGCCGCCGATCCAGTGCCGGATGCGGTCCGGCAGCCCGGCCGGGCGGGCGGGGGAGGAGGGGAGGGGCATCGTGCTCTCTTCCGGTTCGGTGCGGGAGGCTGGGCGGCGGGGTCAGATCCCCGCGGTGAGGTCGCCGCCCTGGTCGAGCAGCGCGCGGATGCGCGCCTGCGCCTCGGCGGAGGGCGGGGCGAGCGGCGGCCGGACGTGTCCGGAGGGGAGGCGGCCCCGCCGCTCCAGCACCCACTTGGCGGGGGCCGGGTTCGTCTCGACGAACAGCAGGTCCACGAGGGGGTGCAGCCGGTAGTGCAGGTCGCGGGCGGCGGCGTGGTCGCCGGCCGTCCACAGCTCGTACATGCGGGCGACCGCGGCGGGCGCGAGGTTGGCGACGGCGCTGACGAACCCGGCGCCGCCGAGGGCGAGCAGCGGCAGGCACAGCAGCTCGATGCCGGACCAGACGAGCAGCTCGGGCCCGCAGGCGTGCAGGACGCGGGAGAAGTGCTCGAAGTCCTTGGTCGTCTCCTTGATCCCGACGACGTTGTCGAAGTCGGCGAACAGCCGGCGGACGGTCTCGGGCGCGATGTCCACGGCCGTCCGGGACGGCACGTTGTAGATCACCAGTGGCAGGTCGGGGAACTCCCGCGCCACGGCCGCGTACCAGTCGTACAGGGCCTGCTGGGTGGGCCGCGCGTAGTACGGGGTGATCACCAGGGCGGCGTCGGCGCCGGCGTCGCGGGCCGCGGCGGTGATCTCCAGCGTCTCCTCCAGCTTGGCCGAGCCGGTGCCGGGCAGGAACGGGACGCGGTCCGCGACCTCGCCGGCGGCGGTGCGGATCGCCGCGATCCGCTCGGCGGCGGTCTGGCTGCTCGGCTCCCCGGTGGAGCCGCCCAGCGAGATCCCGTGCGAGCCGGACTCCAGCTGCCAGCGGATCAGCCCGCGCAGCGCGTCGTGGTCGACGCCGCCCTCCGCGGTGAACGGTGTGACGACGGGCGCGATCGACCCGCGGATCGCGGCCGGATCGGTGCGGAACTTCAACTCATCGCTCCTCGGTTGGCGGGCGGTTCGGCTGTGGTCGGGTACGGCTGTGAGTCGGGTACTGCTGTGGGGGCGGGTCAGCGCCCGTCGCGGCGCCAGGCCAGGTAGGCCCCCCGCCAGCGCGGACCGAGCGGGTACAGGCCCTCGACGGGCTCGCCGGCGGCGACGCGCTCGGCGATGAAGCGCTCCTGCGCCTCCTGCTCGGCGGCGTCCTCGGCGAGCCCGCGCACGAGGTCCGGCGGGATGACGACGACGCCGTCGGCGTCGCCGACCAGGACGTCGCCCGGCTGGACGAGCGCGCCGCCGCAGGCGATCGGCAGCCCGGTGTCCCAGGGGACGTGGCGCCGCCCGAGCACGGCCGGGTGCGCGCCCGCGTGGAAGACCGGCAGGTCCAGTCCGGCCACGGCGGCGCTGTCGCGGAGCCCGCCGTCGGTCACGACCCCGGCCGCGCCGCGCCGCAGGGCCCGCAGCGCGAGGATGTCGCCGATCGTCCCGGAGGAGGCGTCGCGGCGCGCGTCCATGACCAGCACCTGGCCCGGACGCAGTTCCTCCACGGCCCGCTTCTGGGCGTTCATGCCGCCGCCGTACCGCTCGAACAGGTCCTCGCGGAGCGGCAGGTAGCGCAGCGTGTGCGCGGTCCCGACCATCTTCACCGCGTCCCCGCCGGCCGGGTGGACGCCGTCGACGGACATGTGCTGCAGGCCGCGCTTGCGCATCTGGGCACTGAGCGTGGCGGTCGACAGGCTCCGCAGCGCGGCCGCGGTCGCCTCGTCCAGGACGGGCTCGCGCACGTAGGCCGGGCCCCAGGCGTCGGCCCGGACGGCGTCGTCCACCTTCGGCATGGCGCCCCACTGGGGGAGCGGATCCGCGTCCACGACCGGGTTGGACAGGCGTCCGGTGGTGGCGGATCCTGCGGTCACCTCGACCTCGACGACGTCGCCGGGGGAGGCGACCGAGGCGCCGGCGGGCGTGCCGGTGAGGATGACGTCCCCGGCTTCTAGGGTGACGAGCCGGGAGAGGTCGGCGACCAGGTCGGCGAAGGGGAACAGAAGGGTGTCGCTGGTGTCGTCCTGGACGACCTCTCCGTTCACCCAGGTGCGGACGCGCAGCGCGCGCGGGTCCAGGTCCCGCGCGTCGAGCAGCCGCGGGCCGATGGGGGTGAAGCCGTCCGAGCCCTTGGAGCGCAGGTTGGAGCCCCGGTCGGCGTAGCGCAGGTCGTGGACGCCGGCGTCGTTGGCGGCCGTCACCCAGCCGACGTGCTCCCAGGCGTCCGCCGGCGCCACGCGGTGCGCGCGCCGCCCGACGACCAGGGCGATCTCGCCCTCGAAGGTCATCAGCTCGCATCCCGCGGGGCGGTTCAGCGGGTCGCCCGTCCCGGCGAGCGAGGACGGCGGCTTGAGGAAGTAGGACGGCTCGGCGGGGATCCGGCCGCGCTCCCTCGCCCGGGAGGGGAAGTTGAGGTGCACGGCGATGATCTTCGAGGGCCGGTTGCCCAGGGGGTGCGGCACGGGGCTCTCTCCTGTGACGGGACGGGGCCGGACCCCGCGGACGAGGTCACAAGGAAATCGTATATGAAGTCATGCACGATGACGAGGGCAGGACCGTCCCGACTTCGATCGTTCCAATCGAGGGCCGGACGCGACGGGAGACGAAGCCCCCGTGCAGTATGATCGAAAATCGTATGCGAAATCCTCTAGGAGGTGCTTGACGGATGCGCGACCTCGCCGTTCGCACGTTCACGCCGGACAGCCCGGCGGACGCCCCGCCCGTGCTGCTCGTCCACGGCTTCGGCTCCGACGGGCGGGCCGACTGGATCGAGACCGGGATGGTCGGCGCCCTGACCGCCGTCGGGCGGACCGTCCTCGTCCCGGACCTGCCCGGCCACGGGGAGAGCCCGGCGCCGGCCTCGCCGGACGAGGCCGGCGCGCCCGCGGTCGCCGCCGCCCTGGTGTCCGCCGTGGACCGGGCGGGGGCCGGGACGTTCGACGTGGTCGGCTACTCCCTGGGCGCCAGGATCGCGTGGGAGCTGCCGGCGGCCGCCCCGGGACGGGTGGAACGCTCTGTCCTCGGCGGGTTGAGCCCTGTCGAGCCCTTCACCGCCGTCGACATCGACGCGTTCCGCCGCGCCGTCCGCGAGGGCGCGGAGTGCGACGACCCGTTCACCGGCGCCATCGCGGCCATGGTCAGGGCGCAGGGCGACCGCGCCGCCGGGCTCGCGCTCTGCGTCGAGGGCCTGCGCGCGACGCCGTTCGAGGGCGGTCCGTGGAACGCGAAGGTTCTTCCCGTCTTCGTCGTCGGAGAGAATGATGAGCTGACACGAGGAATCGGCCGGCTCGCCGAGGAGCTCGGCGAGGCGGAACTGGTCACCGTGCCCGGCGCCCACCACGAGGTGCTGGGCGGGCCGCACTGGCGTGTGGCCGTCCTGGACGCGCTGTCGCGGTGACCGGGCCGGCGAACACGTCCGGGGGGCGCGGGCCGAGGATGAGGAGAACCGGGTGAGTGCCGCGAAGAAGCAGGACCAGACCAAGGAGAGCAAGGCCGAGTTCTGCTACGAGCTGCTGCGGTCGCGCATCCTCGAAGGCACCTACGTGCCCGGATACCGGCTGGTGATCAACCAGCTCGCCCAGGAGACCGGGGTCAGCACGATCCCGCTGCGCGAGGCGCTGCGCCGGCTGCAGTCCGACGGGCTCGTGGAGGTGGTGCGCAACGTCGGCGCCCGCGTCGCGGTCTTCGACGCCGAGCAGGTCGAGCACACGCTGCAGATCCTCGCCCGGCTGGAGGGCTACGCCACCGCGATCTCCGCGCCGCTCATGACGGCCGCGCACATCGACGCCTCCCGCAAGATCAACGACCGGATGGTGGAGGCGCTGGAGGAGTTCGACCCGACCGCGTTCACCGCGCTCAACCGCGAGTTCCACTTCTCGATCTACGAGCACTGCCCGGACGCGCACCTGCGCTCCCTGCTCGAGGCCGAGTGGACGCGGCTGGACCACATGCGCCGCTCGACCTTCAGCTACGTCCCCGGCCGCGCCCGCCGCTCCGTGGTCGAGCACGGGCACATCCTCGACCTCATCGCCGGCGGCGGCGACCCGGCCGAGATCGAGCGCATCGCCTGCGCGCACAAGAACGCCACCGCCGACGCCCTCCACAGCGCGCACCCCGTCCCGCACAAGTGACCTGAGAGCCGAACGCGCCGTTCCCACCGGGCGAGTGATGGGGAACGGCGCGTTCGGGTCCCGGACGCCGGCGCGGGCCGGCGTGCTCCGCGCGGCTACACGAGCAACTGGCCGCCGTCCACCTGGATCACCGCGCCGGTGATGTGGTCGGCCTGGCCGGAGGCGAGGAACAGCACCAGGGGGGCGATGTCGCCGGTCGTGGCGATCCTGCCGAGCGGAATGCGGGACTCCCAGGCGGCGCGGGCCTGCGGGTCGTCCATCAGCCCGGCCGTCATCGGCGTGTGGACGGGCCCCGGCGCGACGCCGTTGACCCGGATGCCGTGGCCGGCGAGCTCCAGGGCGGCGGTGCGGGTGAGGGCGTCCACGGCCGCCTTGGTGGCCTCGTAGTGGCCGAGGCCCGCGGTGGGCTGGCGGGCGCCGATCGAGCTGATGTTGACGATGCGGCCGCGCGTGCCGTTCTCGATCATCTGGCCGGCGACCGCCTGGGTGACGGTGAACGTGCCGCGCAGGTTGACCGCGACGACCGTGTCGAACACCTCCAGGGGCAGGGAGGTCAGCGGGCCGCCGCCCGCCACCACGCCGGCGTTGTTGACCAGCACCTCGATCGGGCCGAGCGCCCCGGTCGCCTCGGCGACCCCGGCGGAGACGGAGCCGGCGTCGGTGACGTCCATGGCGACGGCGCGGACGCCCAGTTCCCCGGCGGCGCGCGCGGCGGCTCCGGCGTCCCGGTCGGCGATCGCCACCCGGTCGCCGGCCGCGGCGAACGCGGCGGCGACGGCGCGGCCGATGCCGCTGGCGCCGCCGGTGACGAGGACGGCGCGCCCGGCGCTCACCGGGCCTCCGCGATGATGACGCGGGGGCTGGCGGGCAGGGCGCGGGTCTCCACCGGCTCCCAGCCCGCGGCGGTCAGCCAGCCGCGCACCTCGGCCTCGGGATAGACGACGGTGCCGTCGATGACGAGGTACTCGCCCGCGTGCAGCGCGTCGATGACCCGCTGGTCGGGGTCGTCGTCCAGGAAGAAGTCGAGCAGGACGAGCGTGCCGCCGGGGGCCGCGGCGCTCCGGGCCCGCCGGATCATCTCCTGGTTCCGCTCGGCGTCGAAGCGGTGGACGACGTGCTCCAGCAGGACGAGGTCGAACCCCTCGGGGACGTCGCCGGTGAGCGGGTCGGCTTCCACGACCTCGCTGCGCCCGCCGAGCCCGGCGTCGAGCAGGGCCTTGCGGGCGAACCCGGTGAACTGGCCGGGCGCGAGGAACGTCCCGTGCGCCTGCCGGGCCGAGCGGAGCGCCTCGACGAGGAACGCGGCGGACAGGCCGCCGTAGTCCAGGATCCGGGAGTACCGGGTGAAGTCGAAGTTCTCCGCGAGCATCCTGGCGTGCAGCGCGTTGTAGGTCATCACGCCGTTCATGAACGTCTGCATCCGGTCGCCGGCGAGGTCCAGGGGCCGCGGCTCGGCGCTGGCCGCGGTGGCGCCGAAGCCGAGCCAGTGCGGGTAGCTGATCGCGTCCAGGAAGGCCAGGAAGGGGCGCAGGTCGACGCCGTCGCCCTCGCCGGACAGGTAGGCAGCGGCGGCGGGGGAGTTGGCGTAGCGGCCGCTCTCCCGCGCCAGCAGTCCGAGGCCGGCGAGCGCGTCGCCGAGGATCCGGGCGGTGCGCTCCGGCATCCCCGCCCGGCCGGCCAGCTCGGCCGCGGTGGCCGGCCCGCCCGCGAGCGCGGCGAACACGCCCGCCTCGCTCGCCGCGAACAGCTGCTTGGCGGCCATGTAGCCGGTGGCGACGCCGAGGATGCCCGAGGGGTCCGGTGAGGAATGCGCCATGGAAGTGGTCTCCTTCGCGGTAAGAATATGCCAGATGCTATACGATCGTTGCGTCAGCGGCCAGGGGGCCCGGCCCACGGCCGATCTTCCTCATCGGAGGTCATGATGGAGTTCGCAGAACGGGCGCCGCGCAGGCGCCTCGGCGTGGGCGGACCGGAGGTCCCGCTCCTGGCGCTCGGCTCCTGGAACACCTGGGATCGCATGGACCGCGACGACGCGGCCGAGCTGCTGCGCCTCGCCGTCGACCGCGGCGTCGACCTGTTCGACGTCGCCCACTACGACTTCGGCCCGCACGCGGAGAACGCCCAGACGGACGTGCTGTTCGGGCAGGCCGTCCGCGACGCCGGGCTCGCGCGCGAGGACTATCTGCTGTGCGGCAAGCTCTGGCTCTGGGAGTACCCCGCGTCCTCGTTCGCCGAACAGATGCAGGTCTCCCTCGGCCGGATCGGCGTCGACCGTGCCGACATGGTCGTGGTCGGCGACTTCGCGGAGCGCCCCGACCTGCGCGCCGTGGTGACGGACGTGGCGGAGCAGGTCCGCGCGGGCAGGTTCGCGCACTGGGGCGTCAACAACTGGTCTGCCGGTGACGTGCTGTTCGCCTGCCGTTTCGCCGCCTCCGAGGGCCTCGTGCCGCCCTCGTTCGCCCAGCTGAAGTACAGCCTGGTCCGCCGCTCGGTGCCCGAGGGGGCGCCCTTCGGCGGGCTGTTCACCGGCGAGGGCCTCGCCCTGCAGGCCTCGGACGTCCTGGAGGGCGGCATCCTCGCCGGAAAGCCGCACCCCGAGCGCAAGATCGGCGCCGACCCGGGAGGGATCCGCGACCGGATCCGCGCCGTCGTGCCCGAGGTCCGGAGGATCGCCGACCGGTTCGGCGCCACGCCCGCGCAGCTCTCCATCGCCTACTGCCTGGCCAACCCCGCGGTGGCGAACGTCCTGGTCGGGGTCACGAGGGCGGCGCAGCTGGAGGACAACCTCGCCGCCCTGGCCCTGTGCGCCCGGCGCGGCGACGAGCTGCGCGCCGCCCTCGCCGGGCTGTGGCTGGACAGGGACGTGGTCGACCCGTCGGCGTCGTGGGGCGCCGACGCCCCCGTTCGCGCCTGACGCCGCGCGCCCTAGGCCTCGTAGACGACCTCGCCGTCGAGGACGGTCATCGTCACCGGCAGCGAGGGCAGGTCCCGGGGCTCCACGCCGAACAGGTCGCCGCCGAGCACGCACAGGTCGGCGGCCTTGCCCGGCTCGACGGAGCCCTTGACGTCCTCCTCCCCGTCCTGCCGGGCGGGCGCGGCGGTGTACGCGCGCAGGGCCTCGGCCACCGCGAGCCGCTGCGCCGCGCCCCGCACGGAGCCGTCGAGGCCGCGGCGGGTGACCGCCGCGGCCATCCCCGCGCGCCAGTCCGGGGTGAGGACGGGGGAGTCGGAGCTGAGGCACAGCGGGACGCCCGCGTCGAGCGCGTCCCGCAGCGGCCAGGCGTCCCGCAGGGCGTCCTGCCCGAGCGCCGCCGCGAGCATCGGCTCGGTGGCCACCGGGATGCCCGCCTGGGTGTTCAGCCCGATCCGGTTCGAGGCGAGGACGGTCAGCGTCGCGGGGGAGAGCAGGTCGCCGTGGATGACGTAGTGCCGGGCGTCCCGGCCGTCCCGGGCCAGGGCCGCCGCGAGCGCGTCCGCCACGACGCGCGTCGCGCGGTCGCCCGTGGCGTGCACGCCGATCTGGTGCCCGGCGTCGTGCGCCGCGTCGATCATCGTCCGCAGGGCCGCCTCCCGCTCGGCGTCGGAGCCGCCGTCGACCAGCAGGGCGCCGTGCGAGCCGTCGGTGTAGGGGCGGTCGGTCCAGGCGCTGCGCATCGGGGGGATGCCGTCGGCGAAGATCTTCACGCCCGCGACCCGGAACCGGCCCGGGACGCCGGCGGGCGGCCTGAAGTCGCGCAGGCCCCCCAGCAGATCCTCCGCCGTGCTGCGGCCGTCCAGCTCCCCGAACAGCATCAGCGCGGTGACGCGGGCCTTCAGCCGGCCCTCGGCGGCCAGGTCGGCGTAGTCGTGCAGGGCGTCCGAGCCGAAGCAGCCGCTCGGGCCGCCGTCCTCGCCCGGGCCGAGGCCGGGCTCGGTGTAGCTGGTGATCCCGAGCGAGGCCAGCAGGTCGGCGGTGCGCAGGATCGCGCGGCGCCGGTCCCCGGCGGTCTCCAGCCGGGACGGCGCCTGGTGCGCGTGCCCGCCGGAGGCGGCCAGCTGGTCCATCAGCAGGTTCGGCCACATGGCGCCGAGCCACACTCCGTGCAGGTGCGAGTCGTTGATGCCCGGCAGCACCGAGCGGCCGTCCAGCCGGACGACGCGGGTCCGGGGGCCGATCAGGGGCGCGACCTCGCCCGCCGTGCCCACGCGGGCGATGCGGCCGCCGCGCACGGCGACCGCCTGCGCGATGCGGTCGCGGGCGTCGACCGTGTGGACCCGGCCACCGGTCAGGACGAGGTCGGCGGCGGAAACATCCGGCATATCGTGCTCCAACTCTGGACACCGTCGATGGGCTGCAATTAACGTACACGGAATCAGATACGATTTTGGAGTGCCCGGCCGGGAGGCGCGGGCACACCGGGCCTTCGGAGGTAAACGATGCCCCTGGATCCCGAGGCGCAGCGGATCATCGACCGCACCCCCGCCGAGGACCCGAGCGGCGGCGCCCCGCTGGACGCGGCGGCCATGCGGGAGGGGTTCCGCCGGATGTGGGCGGTGCCGGACGACCTCCCGCCCGTGGGCTCCGTGGCCGACACCGCGATCCCCGGCCCGGCCGGCGACATCCCCGTCCGGGTCTACACCCCCGAGGGGGAGGGCCCCTTCCCGGCGTTCGTCTGGTTCCACGGGGGCGGGTGGACGATCGGCGGCCTCGACGAGAACGAGTACTCCTGCCGCGCCGTCTGCGCCGCCGCGGGCGCCGTGGTGATGTCCGTCCACTACCGGCTGGCCCCCGAG
>NZ_JBEZJP010000224.1:0-12783 GCF_040653175.1 Actinomadura sp. NPDC048032 | reverse complement strand
GGAGCTCGGCCTTGCGGCCGTCGTCGACCGTGACGGGCGGTTCGGCGTCGAAGCTCCCGGGCGGTGGGCCCGGTCCATGCTGGGAGCTGGTCAGGCCGCGCGGCGTCGCCGGTAGTAGTGGACGGTGACCGCGATCAGCAGCGGGCCCCAGAACACGACCGGTGCGAACGAGGCGTTCATCAGCCACGCCCATGCGCCGGTCGGGGAACCGGAGCTGCGATGCGTCCAGGAGTAGAAGTAGCCGGCGGCGTACAGCAGCACCGCCATCGCCCCCAACGTCGCGGTGGTGACCGCGAACCGCACCGACACGCGCTTGCCGCCGACGAACCCCATCCAGCGGGGGAACCGCTCCCCCCACGGCTGGATCAGACCGAGGGTGGCGAACGATGCGACCTCACTCAGCAGGATCAGGGCGAGCACGTACGCCGAGCCCCAGCCGGGGACGTGCAGTTCCACCATCGCCTCGTCGGTGAAGCCCATCCCGAACCCCCACGCCATCGGCAGCCGCCACAACGCCGACGGCAGCGTCGTCAGGGCCGCCGCGTGCGCCGCCCAGCGCGCCCATCTGGGCACACCCGGCACGGTGCGGAACCCCGCTTTCCAGCCGCCCCGCTGGACTTGGACGCCAGCGGACGCCGTTTCGATAAGGGTCGTGGTCATCGTGGCTCCTTGAGAGTGGCGCTCCGGCTCCCGATCCCGGCATGAACGACTTTGCTGGGATCGGGGGCCGGATCCCTCCCCCAGCCGGGTGGGCCGTGCCGTCCCGTCTCCCCCGTGAGAGCTACAGCCGCACGCCCCGCCTGACCAGGGATGACAAAGGGCCAAGAAGATCAGCTCGCCGCGCCACGCGGACGCGGGCGTCGTCGCCGGCCTCGGTCAGCCGGGCGGCCATCTACTGCCAGGCTGCGTCCAGCGCCACGCAACCCCACTCCACATGCGAACCTGGACAAGCGGTCTGAACGTAGTGGCAGCGCCTCCGAAGGCGATCAACGCCCCTCCCTCACCCCCAGTTCAGGGGCGAATCCGACGGAAATTCCTACAGGGGAGGCGGACGGGCGTGGGGTCTTCCCTGTGAGGTCGGTGGGGTGCGGCGGATCGCCGGGTCCTTGCTGTCCCCACCGCCACCACCGCGCCGCCCACGTCCGTGAAAGAGCTGCCCACGGGTTCGGGGGCAGGCGGTGTCACCGGGATGGTTCGGTGGCTGCCCGGGGCACCTCGGGAAGCACTAGGTGTAGGTGTCTGCGGTGGATGAGGGATGCGAGGGCCCCCGCGTTTCGCTGATCATCTTTAGGCCGACCTTGGCGAGCGGCGCCAGCGTGGCCGCTCCGTGGAAGCGGATCGGCGGCAAGGCGCTTCTTTCTCGGTCTCTGCGTTGCTGGACTGGGCTGGAGGCGCCTTCTTGGGCCCTGGTTGCGTGGCGTGTCCCGTGATAGGGAGCGAGTATGGCGCTGCCTCGCCCGTTCAACACTGAGATCTATGTCCACCCGGACATTGCCGGCCTGGAAATCACACGGCTGGCCGCTCGCCTGCCCGAGTGGGCGGGACGGCAAGCCACTGAGCCGGCCGACCGGCCCGCCGCCGAGGCGGCGATCCGCGGGTTGTACGAACTGGTCGGCGCGCCGCAGCCTCGGCTGGTGTGGATCGATTCACCTCGCGGGGATCCCGATTGGAACTGGAGTGAGTTCGGCTCGCCAAAGCCCCAGGCGATCGCGGCCGCACACGGTGTGCCGGAACCGGGCGAGTTCCTCCTGACCCTGCTCAGCGGTCATCGGGGCAAGAGGGGCGGATGGTTTTTCCGTAAACGGCGACGGGAGGTCTGGAAACGGAGGCTGGCGCTGTGGAAGGAACTCATCGAGTCCTGCGGCGGCTGGTGGCCCTTCAAGGAGGTCTGCCTGGTGTGCGAGCGGCCCGCTCAGATCCGTCTCGCCAAGGCGCCAAGGTCCGGGGAAGACCCTTTGGTGCTGCACTGCCGCACAGGTCCGGCCCTGCGCTACCGCGACGGTTTCCACCTGTACGCGCTGCACGGAAGGGTCGTCCCCGACGAAACCCTCAGCGGCGAGCGGACAGGGGCCAGTCGGCCGTCCGGATTACCGGACAACCTGGCGGAATTGATCGATGACAGCAGTGCCGAGGCAGTCGCCCGGCTCGCCGGCAAAGACTTGCGTGGGGCCGACCTGCGGGGCGTCCGGTTCCCCAAGGGCACCGACCTCATAGGCGCCGACCTCAGCGGAGCCGATCTGCGCCATGCCGATCTCTCCTGCGCCGAACCGGGCCCGAGCCCGGGACTGGGAGCCGCGTTCAACGGCGCCAAACTCATCGGCACGGATCTACGCGACGCCGACTTCGGCATCGTCGGCTATTTCACCGGCGCCGACATGACCGACGCCGACATGACCGGCGCCTACTTCGGCGGCGCCCCCGAGACCGGCACCTCGTCCTTCATTGACGCCAAGCTCGTGCGGACCAAGTTCATCGACGCCTACCTGGTGGGAGCCTTTTTCACCGGCGCCGACCTCACCGGAACGGATTTCACCGACGCCCGTTTACACTACTTCTCCGGATCGATCGACCCGAGCTACATACTGTCGCACTTCGCTCAGTGCACGTGGGACTCCACGACGAAATGGCCGGACGCCGAGATGGCCGAGGCCGTCCGCGGGGTATCCGACCCCATCGACCAGGACACCTTTCAAGTACGCAAAGAGCCACCAACTCCACCCGGACGACGGGAACCCCTCCCTCAACCACACCCCCTTCCGGAGGGCGACCCCTTCTTCGACATCGGCCACTAATTGGCAGTCGTCAACATCCTGGGTGGATGAACTCGCCTGGCCACTTGCTGTTGCGCTAACCACTGGGCCCACACACGCGGTGGCAGCGTGACTGCGCATGGACGATCGGACGATCTTCGGGGTTTTGGGTCTTGACGGATCTTCGGAGGATGCTCAGACTCCTGCATGGGAGCGCTCCCACACTCCGGCTCACTCGTCCCGCTTGGCCGGATCACTCAGCGATTCTCATGGGTGCGCCTCCTCCACCACCCCGAGAGTCTGGAGTACCGGATGAGACGCGCCATCGGGATCCTCGCTACGGCCGCGACGAGCATCGTCGCGCTTCTCGCCCCGCCGGCGCAGGCGTTGGGGCACGACGATCCGCTGGCCGGGAAGGCCCAGTTCTATGTCGAGCCCTCGACGAACGCCGGGCGACAGGCTGACGTCTGGGCGGCCGCGGGACGCGAGGCCGACGCGGCGCACATGCGGGCCCTGTCCAAGGTCTCGCAGGCGATCTGGTTCACCAGTGGCACCCCCGCTGAGGTGCGGACGGCAGTGCGGCAGACGATGGTCAGAGCCGCCAAGCAGCACGCCGTTCCAGTGCTGGTCGCGTACTACGTGCCGGGCCGGGACTGCTCGCAGTACTCAGCGGGTGGCGCTCCCACCGAGGCCGCCTACCGCGCCTGGATCGACGCCTTCGCTAAGGGAATCGGCGGTGGCCGGGCCGTGGTGATCGTGGAGCCCGACGGGCTGGCGCTGCTGTCCAGCGAGCCGTGGTGCAACGAGGGCGGTGGCGGGACCACCGGAACGCCAGAGGACACCGCCCGGGTCGACGAACGCTTCCGCGAGATCAACTACGCGGTCGGCGCCCTGCAGCGGCTGCCGCGCACCGGCGTCTACGTGGACTCCGGACACTCGGACTGGCAGCCCCTCAACGACTACGACGCCGGATACGGCGAACCGCGCGCCCAGCTCGGCATGGCCAGCCGCCTGCTGAAGGGCGGCGTCGCCAAGGCCGACGGCTTCGCGCTGAACGTCTCCAACTACCGCAGCGACGAGGAGTTGGTCTCGTACGGGACCAGGCTGTCCAAGTGCCTGCGCTTCCGTCAGGAGACGGGCGCGACCAGTTGCTCCGACACCGACCTGGCCACCGTCCCGGACGATCCGCGCAAGCTCACACACTTCGTGCTGGACACCAGCCGCAACGGCCAGGGGCCGTGGACGCCTCCGGCAGGCGAGTACACCGACCCTCAGGTCTGGTGCAACCCGCCGGGCCGCGGCCTGGGCGCCCGGCCCTCGACCCGCACCGGTGATCCCCTGGTCGACGCGTTCCTCTGGATCAAGCGCCCCGGCGAATCCGACGGCCAGTGCACCCGCGGCACCGCCGGCCCGGAGGACCCCGAGTACGGCGTGGTCGATCCCGCGGCCGGCGCCTGGTGGCCCGAGTACGCCTTGGGCCTCGCCCAGCGAGCCGTGCCTCCTCTCCGCTGACCGGCCGGAACCGGACCTGCGTGACGCGGTCAAGGCCGCCCGAGCTCCGCGCCCCGGATGGCCCGTGCTGCTGCTCCTGAAGCTTCATCGGTCTGAACCGACCCGCTTGAACGCTTCACCTGCGGCACCTGGCGGTCGTGGATGCTTCCGGTCGACCAAAGCGTCGCCAAGTACCGACCTTTGAGCGGTCGGTGGTCGTCTTTGGACGGCTGTCGGCGCGGAGGCGGACTTCTACGTTCGAGATCATGGATGTGGAAGTTGCCGGCCCGCCTCCGCTGCCGCGCCGGATCGCGCTGGTGGTGGCGTTGGTGCTGCTGAGCGCGGCGTTCGGGCTCGTCCGGGCGGGGCTGATCGACCAGAGCCTGTTCAATCCCGACTTCGTGGACGGGCTGTCCTGGGACCGCGACCGGCTGCCGACCCACGTCCCGGAACTGGGCCTCAGCGCCAAGTGCCTGCTGGGTTGCGTCGCAGGCCACGGGCTGGGCGCGGCTCTCCTTCTGGGCGGGCTGCTCCTTCTGGCCTGCATCGACCATCGCCTGCGCCGCCCCGTGGGGGCCGTCGCGCCGTCAGGGAGGTCCTGACCATGCGATCGCACCCGAATGCCCCCACCACGCTGGCCCGGTCGGCCCGGGCGCAGGGGGCGCTGTACGCAGCGGCGGCGATACTGCTGGCCGGCGTCGCCTGGCTGCTCAAGCCGCTCGCACACTGGATCGTGGGCCTGGAGTGGGCACCGATGCGGGGCCCCGCCAAGCTGCTGGTCTCCATCCCCGAGCCGTGGCTCACCGTCAGCCTCGTCGCCCTGGGGGCGCTCGCGGGGACGGCTCTGATCTTCTTGGACTCCCTGGAGCTGACGTCGGTCACCGTGTCCGGCGAGCGGGTGATCCTGAAGCGGGCGGACCACGTCGAGGAGATCGCCCGCGAACGGGTCGGCCACGTCTTCCGGGAGAAGGACCGGCTGGTCCTGCTCGGCCTCAAGGGCGAAGAGATCGCCCGGGAGAAGTGCGACCTCAACGCCCGGCGCCTGGCCGCGGCCTTCACCGAGCACGGCTACGCATGGGCGGTCGGTGATCCTTACGAGGACGAGTTCCGGATCTGGTTTCCCAAGACCCCGGAACTGCCCGAACTGGCGAACGCACTGCTCGCGGCCCGCGCGGAGGCCATGAAGTCCTCGGGTTCCGGCGACTCCGTCAAGGAGCTGCGCCGCGAGCTCGCACGGATCGG
Organism: Actinomadura sp. NPDC048032; assembly: GCF_040653175.1. NCBI lineage: Bacteria > Bacillati > Actinomycetota > Actinomycetes > Streptosporangiales > Thermomonosporaceae > Actinomadura > Actinomadura sp. NPDC048032. Next base: position 7,300 of record NZ_JBEZJP010000224.1, on the reverse strand, counting down.
CATCGTCGTACGCGACAAGGGCCGGCAACAGTACTGGCGCGGCCCCGGCCGGCGATGACGCAACGATTCGGTTCGGTTGGGGGCGGTTGGCGGGGTGAGCCGCCGAGTCAGTTTTTCGGGGTCTCGTTGCGGGGGGCTGGAGAGTTAGCGGTGGGCGCGGATGGCGAGTTCCATCTCGAAGCGCCATGCCGGGTCGCGGAGCTTGTCTCCGAACAGTTCGTCCAGGCGGCGCATGCGGTAGCGGACGGTCTGGGGCTGCAGGTGGAGCGGGGTGGCGGCCTGCGCCTGGGAGCCCGTGCTCAGCCAGGCCAGAAGGATCTCAAAGAGCCGTCGGCGTGGTTCCGGTTCGAGCCGTTCCAAGGCGGCCATGTGGTGCTCCACCAGGCGGCGTGTCAGGTGTTCGTTGTTGAGCAGGAGCAAGGTGGAGAGGTGGTCGTCGCAGCGGACGTGGTCGGTGCTGGGGAAGGTCCCCTGGCGGAGAAGTGACAAGGCCTGTTCGGCGGTGTGCAATGACTGCGTCGCCTCGGCCACATCGACCCGGATGCCGACGGCGAATCGCATGCCCTGGAGCCCGCAGCGCAGCCGGTCGGTCCATCGCGCTGCGTCCGCCGCCCGTGCCAGAACGCTCGGGGCGATCGTCCCTTGCTCGGCCAGGATGATTTGCAGCAGACGATGCCGGTTCTCGTGCAGCGACTCGGCGCCTTCTTGGGACATCTCCGTGTAGGAGGCGAGCGCGTGGGCGGACAGGTCTTCGGCGGAGGTGAGGACCGCCTCGGTCACACCGTAGAGATGGTCGGCGGTCGTACCGGATCGTCGGGTGGCCTCGGCCAGTCGGCGCCAGGCGAACCGTGCGCCTGCCTGGTAGGCGCTTTGCAGGAGGGCCGGGCTGACGCCGTGGAGGTAGGCGCTTCGTCCCAGGGCACGGTGCATCCTTGCCCGGTCTTCCGGGGATTTCGCCGGGTCCGCGATGTTCCTGACGAACGTGCGCAGCTTCTGGTCGATGGTGGATCGCGCGTCGTGATCGGAGGAGTGCGGCGAAGCCCGGGCGATTTCCGGGATCGACCGCCAGACGTCCTCCAGGACCCTCTCCGGCAGATCCGATGACCGCGACCGGAGGTACAGGGCGAGCGCCTGGCTGAGAGGCACTCCAACCAGCCCGACATTCCCGGTCCTCTTCCTGTGACGTGTTGCCCTCATCCAAAGCTCTATGGGGAACAACGCCGCAGGCGAACGCGGCGTGTGGGCGTTCACCCTTAGCGCGCATTGGGATTTCGCCGTCCAGTCGACACGCGCGCTTCCATCATCAAGGCCGCTACCGGTGCGAGCGCACCCCCGGCAGGCCAACGCCATCATCCGCATCGAATCGGTCGTCATCCCTGGCGGGCCCCGCGCTCCGCCGGTCCTCCTGCAACCTCGCGCACCCCTCGGGCGCGCCTCCGCCGTGCCGGTAGGCCGACCTCAGAGACAAGATCTTTCGACACAAGCACTGCCACCTTGGCGAAAAGGGGAACATCCCTGACCACGTGCGTCGTCCGTCTCGCCGACCGGCTGTCACCGGCCGAACACTTCAAAAGGTCGTTCTCGCGCGGCAGGCACCTTGCAGTATGAAACACCAGAGTCGTAACGTGGCCTAGTGGGCGGGTACGACATTTGTGACGTAACCAACCGTCAGGATCCACCGTGGCACCCATGACTCCTGTGACCATTCACCTTCGCGCGGCGATGCCAGCCGCTACCATCTGCGAAGTCGTGAGCACACACACCCCGCCATGCATTTGATCACTGGATCTCGCATATCCGTACATCCGGGCGACAGGGGAGAGTCGATATACAATGCTCATCGGGCATACATCGAGAGGAGGGCCGATCAAGAGGCTTCGACTCTTGATCGGTCTCCTTCAGCGGCGCCACCGACATGAGCACGCAAGGCCCCCGTCCGAACCCCTCGCAATCACCACCGACTGCATCTTCTGCCAAGCGGATGACCCGTCACTCAACAGGATCCTCTGCGAGAACGATCTCTTTTTTGCGCGCTTCGATAACTTCCCTGCCAATCCCGGGCACATCGAGATCGTCCCTAGAAGGCATGTCGTCTCGTTCTTCGACCTGGACGAGCATGAGGTCCTCAGCGCCTACATCTTGATGCGCAAGGCACGGGATCTCCTAGACGAGAAGTACTTCCCCGAGGCTTACACGATCGGTGTCAACGACGGCAAGGCGGCCGGGCGGAGCATCGATCACCTGCACATCCATCTGATCCCCCGGCATCATGGCGACGTCGATGATCCCCGCGGGGGGATTCGCCGGGCCGCTCCGAACTCCGATCCCGACGCCTGGCAATAACGCGGGCTATCGCTGACCGACCGCGATGAACCAACCCGCACGTCCGGCGAAGCGGATCCGGACGTCGGAGAAACCGGCCGCCTCCAAGCAGCCCGCGAACGCTTCCGGATTGACGAGCGTGAACCACCGCCGCCCCTCCAGCGATCCGCCGTCCTTCCAGCCCTCGCTGTCCCCGGTTCGCATGCTTATCGCCGCGATGCCCTTCGGCGCCAAGACGCGGTGGACCTCGGCCAGCGCTCGGCCCATCTCGGCCGATGGGATGTGGAGCAGGCTCCCCGAGGCCCACACGCCGGCCACCGACGCGTCCCGGATCGGGAGCGCCAAGGCGTTCAGCCGCAGGAAACCGAGCGTGCGCCCCTCCTCCAGCGCTCGGCCGCGGGCCCACGCGAGCATGACCGGAGCGTAATCACCGGCGATCACCGTGCGGCCGAGCGATGCCAGCAGCCGGGCATCCCGGCCACCGCCGCATCCAAGGTCCAGGACGGGCAGGGAGCGCGGAGCGAGGTGGGCGAACTCGACGACCTCGGCACGCAGTCCCGGAAACCGGGCGTAGTCCTCCGAGACTTCGCCGTAAACGTTCGCATTGGTGTCGTAGCAGCCGCAGGTCTCACGGGTGATGTCACCCACTTCAGACATTTTCAAAGCCATCCTCCCCGACCACGAAGGTCAGTGAATTGAGGATATGCCAGATGCGCTGCGCATTGAGGGAGTCATAGCCATGCGAGACATCGAAGCTGACGCAGCCCACGAACCTGGCACGACCGTTTCTGATCGGGGTGGCGAAGACCGCGCCGCGGTGGCGGTAGCGCTGGAACTCCTCCCAACTGAACCCCATCACGGCATCCGCGCCCTCCCGCGCCCGGAATGAGGTGAATGCATCTTCGTCGACCAGGTCTCGTGCGAGCGCCGACACATCGACGCCCACCTCCTGATCGTGCTTCCAGCACAGACCCACGACGCCGACACCGGGAGTCGGATGAATCCTGCGAGTGGCCGGTGACGCGCCGAGCCGATAGGTGGCGACGCGCGTGAGCTCACCGCGAAGCGGATGGCGGTAATTGCGCTTCCGTTGCCAGATGTGCAGGCCGAGGTCGCTCACCGCGATCGCCGGGGCGACTGCCGAGCAGACTTCGATCAACTGGCCGAACGCGGTCAGGACATGCCTGCGCATGACCAGACGGCGCTCGACGCGGAGACGCTGGGACCACGACTCGGAAGGAGTCGCGACACCGAAGAAGCCCGCGATCAGAATCAGGGTGACGAGGACGTAAGGGTATTCGCGCTCGACATCTTTCCACAGCTCGCCGGAAGGAAATCCGTACTGCTTGCTTGCAAGAGTCACCGTTGCCGCCAGCACGACCAAGCGGTCAATGGCACGCGCCGCCGACATCTTCATCCGCCGCTCATCCCCGCTCGCCACACCGTGGTCTCGCCATAGGCTTGCCAAACTATACCCGGGCCGAGTAAGAATATGGATGCCGACTGGACGGACTGGAATTTCGGTCCGCCAACGAAGCGAAATAGGATAGCCCGAATTGCGGTCGAGGTGATCCGTGGCCGAGGGAGACTCTTGTGTCGGGTCCGACTTCTGTCAGGAACTCGCCGGGGCCGAGGACGTCACCTTCCATCGGGTCTACGGCGGGTCTCCACCTGGAAGGATCGTGGGACGCGGCAGCATTTTCGCGCTGCTCGCCGACATGTCCCCCTTGACCTCGGGACATCTTCTTCTGGTGCCCAATGCTCACTATGTCAGCTTTGGGGCTCTGATGTGCGACCACACCGAGGAGACGGCGACCGCACTCAAGCACATAATCCCCCCATACACGGCGAGCTTTGGCGAACCCGTCTTCCTTGAACACGGCTCCACAATGCGGATGGACGGATCTGCGTGCGTCACCCACGCTCATATCCATCTACTTCCCCTGCCGTTCAGGGAGGTCAACAGGCTGATCCTGCGGGACGGCCTGACGCCGACCACCCTGGGCGGCATCGCCGATCTAGAGCAATTCGGGCATGACGATCTCCCTTACTTCTATTGCGGAGACGCCGCCGAACACAAGGTGTACGCTGCGAGTCGGGCAAAGCCCCGTCAATATCTGCGATCAGTGGCAGGAAGACTTCTAGGCCTCACTGACCCGGAATGGGACTACGCAGTCATCGTCCGCAAAAATGTTCTGGTGGCGACGATGAAAGAGACTGCGCGCTGGAGGCTTTCACTGCCTTAGGCCATTGACACCCCGCAGGAAGGTTGAGGATGGAATGGGTTCCATGCAGAGCGCCGGCCCCGCCTCCGACGAGCCGACGCGGCTGGCCGACATCATCGCCCCCATGTTCGGTGGGCAGTCGGGATGGTCTCAGCAGCTTAACAGCGGAGTCCGGGCCGAACTCGTCGCGGGTGCCGACGCCCAGGACGACTGCGCGGTCTTTGGAATTGACGGGCCCATGGAAATCGTCGTGGGCTCGGACTACGTTCGCGGGCCGAAATTCCAGCTGTACGAACTCGGCTACCTGTCGAACTACGACATCGGCTACTACCTGGCCATGGCCAATCTCAGCGATATCGCCGCCATGGGCGCGCTTCCGATCGCGCTCCTGACGGTCGTCCGCTATCCGCGGTCACTGCCGGACGACGACTTCACGGCTCTGATGGAAGGGATCCGTGACGCCTGCCGGGAGGTGGGCGCGCCGAACGTCGGAGGCGATATCGGCAGTGCCGAGCGGATCATCCTGTCCGCGTCCGCCGTGGGCATCGTTGAGCGAGGCGGCTCACTGCTGCGGACCGGTGCCCGCGCGGGAGACCGCCTCTGCGTCACCGGGCCGACGGGGGTGGCGGCATCCGCCCAGCGCTACTTCGGCGGTCTCAACACCGGCTCAGCGAAGCTCTCCCCGGACGAGGAGGAGACTTTGATATCCGCTTGGCGGCGACCCCAGGCGCTGGTACGGCAAGGGCGCTGCCTGAGCACGAGCGGTGTGGTGACGAGCTGCCAGGACACCTCTGACGGGTTGAAGGCCGGCGTCCAGTCGCTGGCGGCCGCCAGCGGCGTCGGCTTCGTCGTGGAGGAGAGCGCGCTGCCCGTCGCGGGCATCGTGGCGGACGTCGCACGGCTCACCCATGGTGACCTGACCTCGGTCATCCTGGGCGATTCAGTGGACTTCCAATTAGTCTTCACTGTCGCGGAAGATGGGGCGTCGCGGCTGTCCAAGATTTTCGCGGATGAGGGTCTTCAGTTCTTCGACATCGGCTACGTCACCAAAGAACGCGAAGTCCGGCTGAGGCGCGCGGACGGTCGACAGGACGAGCTCCCCGGAGTTCCCTGGCGTCACGCCACCTGAGCCGACCGGAATTCAGACTACGCCGACGGGCATTGCCTTCGACCCACAGGGCACGCTCTCCGCGCTCCGTCCAGCTGAATGGCTCGTGACCGCCGGGGTCAGGTAGACGTGGACCACCCAGCCACGATGGCGAGAATCCGGGGCTCTGCTGGATGGACTGGAGTGCCACGTCCACGATCGTTCCGTCCAGGGGCACCATGAGCTGGCCGGCGCAGATGATCGCCAGAGCCCGCCATCGGGACGCCAGGCCGGGCGATGGCGGGACCTCGAGTACAGCCGTACCAAGATGGCGCGGGCCCGCGCCGCCCACGATGCGGCGAGGCTCAGCCGTCCGTCACCACTCCTCGGTGACCGCAAGCCGCCCTGACCGACCCGCCGGATCGGCCTCGGCGCGGCGGCCCGGCAGTCAGGGTCGGGCGGCGAGCGGCGTCCTGAACAGGGCACACACGTGGGGCTGCGGCAGGTCCTGGCGGTGACTGCGTGGAACCGGCCGACGTGGTTGCGGTGCGGGATAGTAAGGACCCGGACGGGCCCGTCCTCCTGTTGACCCGCGCGGCCCTGCGCACTGCCGTCCAGTCCGCCGCCGACATGCACTGACGACCGGGGGCCCACCACCCTGCGGCGAGTCGTGGAAGATTGCAGGAGGAGAGGCGCGTTACCTGGGAGGGGCGATGCTGTTCAGGCGGGAGGTCCTTGAGGGGATCGCGGGCGGGCGGATCGACCGGGTGTTCCGGGTGTGGGGCAAGCCCCCGGTCCGTGCGGGGAGCACGCAGCGCACCTGGGCGGGGATCATCGTCATCGACTCGGTCACGGCCGTCACCCCCGAGGAGATCACCGAGGAGGACGCGCTGCGGTCGGGCTTCAACAGCCGCGCGGCGCTGCTCACCGCCCTGTCCAAGAGCACCAAGCAGGGCGGCTACCACCGCGTCATGCTCCGTCTGGGCGGGCCCGACCCCCGAGCGGAACTGGCCGGGAACGCCGACCTGACCGACCAGGAACTGGCCGACCTCAGGGCCTCCCTCGACGCCATCGACAGCCGCAGCCGCCGCGCCCCCTGGACCCGCGAAGTCCTCCGCCTCATCGAGGAGCACCCCGGCCTGCGTGCCCTGGACCTGGCCGAACGCCTCGGCCGCGACAGACTCCCTTTCAAGGCCGACGTCCGCCGCCTCAAAGCCCTCGCCCTCACCGAAAGCCTGGAGACCGGGTACCGCCTCACTCCGCGCGGCAAGGCCCTCATGGCCTACCTACGGTCTTTGGCCGAATGATCTGATCCCGGGTCCTGCGAGACGCTGCGCGGCCTGGCCGCCTTCCTGCGGCGGGCAGGGGGTGTGGTTAACCGAACCCCCGGTCCGCCTGCTTCCACGATCGACCCGACGGCGCCCCCGGGACGAGTCTGGAGACATCCGTTCACGCAGTTCGGAAGGTGTCTCATGGCGATTCTCGTTTCCCGCGTCACGCGCCGGTCCCGCTTCGGCTCGTCGCTCTGGCGGCGTTCCGCTTACGCGTTCGCGGCCCTGCCTGCGGGGCTTGCCGGCGTGGTGCGCCGCCTGGTCTACTGCGACGCCTACGTACCCGAGGACGGCCAGTCCTGCTGGGACCTGACCACCGATGCCTACCGCAGCCT
>NZ_JBEZJP010000223.1:0-12800 GCF_040653175.1 Actinomadura sp. NPDC048032 | reverse complement strand
CGTTCGAGCAGTTCCCTGACCTGGCCCAGCGCGCGCCACCAGTGGTCGGGGTGGCATTCGGTCCCGTCCGGATGCGGGGCGGAGGCGGCCGCGACCACGGCGCCGTCCGCGGCGCGGCACAGCACGGCCTTCGTCGACTGCGTCGAGGAGTCGACGCCCGCGACCAGGCTCTCGGGCATCCGGGTCCCGCCTTTCGTAAAGAGCTTGGACTAAATAACCTAGCAGAGGGCCTCTGCCCTGCCTATACACCTGCTTCATTTAGGGTTCTTCCATGACGAAGTCCGCCAACGCCCCCGTCCGGCACGCGACGATGCGGGAGCGGAACCTCGCCGTCGTCCTGGAGCACGTGGCCCGCCACCAGCCCGTGACGCGGGCGCGCCTGGCCGAGCTCACCGGCTTCACCAAGACGACGGTGTCCAACCTCGTCTCCCTGCTGGAGGGCGCGGGCCTGGTGCGGGACGGCGCGCCGGTGCGCGAGGGGGAGCGCGGACGTCCCGGCGTGGGCGTGTCCGTCCACGGCGACGGCGCGGCCGGGCTCGGCCTGGAGGTCAACGTCGACTACCTCGCCGCCTGCGTCCTCGACCTCGCCAAGCAGGTCCGCTACCGGCACGTCGTCAGCTCCGACAACCGCGGGCGCGAGCCCGGCGCCGTGCTCGCCGCGCTGTCCGCGCTGGCGGGCGAGGCGGTCGCCGCGGCCGCCGGGCAGGGCCTGACCGTCGCCGGCGCCGCGGTCGCCCTGCCCGGCCTGCTCGACCGCGAGAACGGGGTGGTGCGGCACGCCCCGAACCTCGGCTGGACGGACGTCCCCGTCACCGGCGCCCCCGGCCTCGCCACGGCGCTGCCCGCCGAGTACGACAACGAGGCCAACCTCGCCGCCCTGGGCGAGCTGTGGTTCGGCGGCGGCGCCCGGTTCGGCGACTTCGTGCACGTCTCGGGCGAGATCGGGATCGGCGCCGGCATCGTCGTGGACGGGCGGGTCTTCCGCGGCGCGCACGGCTTCGCGGGCGAGCTCGGGCATCTGGTCGCCGACCCGTCCGGCCCCGCCTGCTCCTGCGGCGGGCGCGGCTGCCTGGAGCAGATCGCCGGGCAGGAGGCGATGCTGCGCGCGGCGGGCCTGCCGGTGACGCGGCCGGCCGCCGGGCCCGAGGGCTCGGTGGGCCGGCTGGTCGACCGGCTGAGCGGCGGCGACGCGGCGGCGCTCGACGCGGTGGCCCGGGCGGGCCGCGCGCTCGGCGGCGCGCTGGCCTCGGCCGTCAACCTGATCGACCCGGACACCATCGTGCTCGGCGGGGTGTTCTCCCCGCTGGCCGCCTGGATCCGGCCCCCGCTGGAGGGCGTCCTCGCGGAGGGGCCGGGCTCGCTGCGGCGCGGCGTGCCTCCGGTCGAGGTGTCCGGCCTGGCGGAGGGCGCCGCGGTCCTCGGCGCCGCGGGCCTCGTCGTGGAACGCGTGATCGCTGACCCCGCGCTGCTCCTCTAGAGCGGGCGGTACTCGAACCAGGCGAAGTCGGCGTGGCCGCCGCCCGTCCGGCCGTTGGACGTGGCGTAGAGGCCGATGTAGGCGCCGGTGAACCCGCCCGCGACCTGGCTGGTGAGGATGTCGCCGTCCACCGGGTCGCCGAGCGGCGTCCACTCGCCCGGCGCCGCGCCGTAGGACGCCTGGTACCAGCGCCCGTGTGCCTCGAAGCCCAGCCGGACGGGCCCCGGGACGGCAGGGCCCGTGGCGAGCACCGTCTCGACGCCCTGCTCGCGTTTGACCAGGCGCAGCCCTTCGCCCGTCGACACGAGCAGGACGTGGAAGTCGTTGTTCTGCACGAGGGCGAGCCCGGCCCACTCCTCGTCGGCCGGTGCGAAGTCGAGCGAGGTGAACGCGGCGAAGTCCGGGTGCTCCTGGCGCCGTCCGAGGAACGAGGGGTTGGCCACGTCCGCGAGGGTCTCCGGGCGGGCGCGCAGCCGCAGGTGCCCGGGGCGCTCCGTCAGGCTCCACCAGCGTTCGCGCGGCGTGCGCAGCATGTTCCAGGCCGGGTCCGGATCGGGCCCGTCGAAGTGGTCGCACGCCGGGGCGGCCGGCCACGGATGCGGCGGCAGCGACGGGACGGGGTGGCTCGGCTCGACCCGGCCGCCGGTCACCGGCCAGCCGTCCTCCCAGGTGACCGGCGCCAGGAACGTCTCCCGCCCGAGGACGCACCGGTCGAGGTGGTGGGGGCGCATCGCGAGCAGCACCATCCACCATTCGCCGTCGGGCGTGTCCACGAGGTCGGCGTGCCCGGCCCCGACGATCGGATGCCCGGCGCCGAGGTCGCGGTGCGTCAGCACCGGGTTGCGCGGATTCCCCTCGTAGGGGCCCGTGACGTCGTCGGCGCGGGCGACCATCACGGCGTGGTCGCGGGCGGTGCCGCCCTCGGCCGTGAGCAGCACGTACCGGCCGCCGATCTTGTAGAGGTGGGAGCCCTCGGACCAGATCGCCCCCTTCACCGCGCCGTCCCAGATCACGTGCTCCTCGCCGGTCAGGGCGAGGGCGGACGGGTCGAACTCGCGCAGCCAGATCTCGGTGTGGCCCTCGTAGCGTCCGGTCGGCCGGGTGCCGGTGCACCACGCGCGGCCGTCGTCGTCGAAGAACAGGGACGGGTCGATACCGTCGCCGTCCAGGCGGTGCGCGTCCGACCACGGCCCAGCGGGATCGGACGCCGTCATCACGAAGTGCCCGGACCAGTGTGTCCCGTCCACCAGCGTGCAGACCAGGTAGAAGGTGCCGTCGTGGTGCCGCAGCGTCGGCGCGTACAGGCCGCCCGACGCCGGGACGCCGTCCAGCGGCAGCTGGCCGGGCCGGTCGAGCGCGCGCCCGAGCCGGCGCCAGTGCACGAGATCGCGGCTGTGGAAGACCGGCAGTCCGGGGAACCACTCGAAGGTGGACGTCACGAGGTAGAAGTCGTCGCCCACGCGGCAGACCGTCGGGTCGGGATGGCAGCCTGGCAGGATCGGGTTGTCGAAAGCGGTCACAGCGGCGTCACCTCCACCGGGACGGTGAGGACCCGGTCCGGGCCGAGCTCGCGGACGGGCCCGTCGAGCGTGAACGCGCCGCGCAGCGGCAGGTCGGCGCTCGACCGTCCCACGCAGACCTCGACGACGCCGGGCTCGACGATGCGCCGCAGGTCCGGGCCGGTGAAGGAGGTCCGGTCGGCGTGCACCCGGAACGCGACCCGCGCGGCCTCGCCCGGCTCCAGCCGGACCCTGGCCCATCCGGCGAGCCAGCGGGCGGGCCGCACCACCGAGGCCACCGGGTCGGACAGGTACAGCTGCGCCACCTCCGTCCCGGCGCGCCCCCCGGTGTTCCGGACGACCGCGCTGACCGTCACCGTCCCGTCGGTCGCCGCCCGTGCGTCCATGCGCAGGTCCTCGTACTCGAACGAGGTCCAGGTCAGGCCGTGGCCGAACGGGTAGAGGGGGACGGGGTCGACCGCGCTCCAGTCGTGCCCGCCGTCCATCAGCGACCGCAGGTAGGTGACCGGCGGGCCGGACGCGCGCCGCGGCACGCTGATCGGCATCCGCCCCGACGGCTCGACGCGGCCCGACAAGATCCCCGCGACGGCCCCGCCGCCCTCCTCGCCGGGGAAGAACGCCTGCACGACGGCGGCGGCCCGGTCGGCGAGGGCCTCGATCGCATAGGGGCGCCCGGTCAGCATCACGATGACCGTGGGCGTGCCGGTGTCCAGGACGGCGGCGGCCAGCTCGGCCTGCCGCCCGGGCAGCGCGAGCGTCTCGGCGTCGCAGCCCTCGCCGGACGTGCCGCGGCCGAAGAGCCCCGCCCGGTCGCCGAGGGCGAGCACGCACACCTCGGCCTCGCGCGCCGCCGCGACCGCGGCCTCGATGTCGGCGTCCTCGGCGACGAACACGTCGTCCGAGCCCGCGACCCGCACGCCGGGCAGCTCGGCGCGCAGCGCGTCCGCCAGCGTCGGGATCCGCACGCCGAGCGGCATCTCCGGATGCCGGCGGCCGACGTGGCTCGGGAACGTGTAGCAGCCCAGCATCGCGAACGGGTCGTCCGCCAGCGGCCCCGCCAGCACCACCCCCTCGCCGGAGCACAGCGGAAGCACGCCGTCGTTCGCCAGCAGGACGACCGACTCCTCGGCCAGCCGCCGCGCCAGCGCCCTGTGCTCCGGAGGGTCGAAGTCGAGCTCCGCTCCCTCGTCCGGGACGGGCGCGCCGTCCAGCAGGCCGAGTTCGGCCTTCAGCGCCAGGACGCGGCCGGCGGCGCGGTCGAGCAGTTCCTCGGGAACGTCGCCCCGCCGGACCATCTCGATCAGCGGTGCGCCGTAGCAGCGGACGGTCGGCAGCTCCATGTCGATCCCGGCGCGCAGCGCCAGCGCGGCGGCCTCGCCCCGCGACCCGGCCACCCGGTGCCGGCTCTCCAGGAACGAGATGCCGAAGTAGTCGGCGACGACGACGCCCGCGAAACCGAGCCGCTCGCGCAGCAGGCCGGTCAGCAGGCGCTCGTCGGCCGCGGCGGGCATCCCGTCCACGTCGGTGTAGGAGTGCATGACCGAGCGGGCGCCGCCGTCGCGCAGCGCCATCACGAACGGCTCCAGCACGACGTCGGCGAACTCTCGCGGGCCGATCGGCGTCGGCGCCATGTTCCGGCCGGCGCGGGAGGCGGAGTAGCCGGCGAAGTGCTTGAGCGTGGTGACGATGCCGGATCGTTCCAAGGCCCTCACGTAGGCCGTGCCGAGGACCCCGACGAGGTACGGGTCCTCCCCGATGCACTCCTCGGTGCGGCCCCAGCGGGCGTCGCGGACGACGTCGAGCACCGGCGCGAGGCCCTGGTGGACGCCCGCCGCCCGCAGGCTCGCGCCGATCGCCGCGGCCATCTCGCCGACCAGGTCGGGGTCGAAGGTGGCGCCCCACGCGGGCGGGCTGGGGAACACGGTGGCGCCCCACGTCATGAAGCCGTTGAGGCACTCCTCGTGCGCGATCGCCGGGAGGCCGAACCGGTTGGCCGCGGCGACCCGGCCCTGCAGCTCGCGGAGCCGGGCGGCGCCCTCGGCGGCCGCGACCGGGAGGGTGCCGAACACGCGGGTGAGCTGGCCGAGACCGCGGTCCAGGATCTCCTCCAGGCGCGGGGCGGTCTCGTGGGAGTCGTCCTCCATCGGCGCCACCGGCTCGCCCGGCTCGGCCGGCATCGCCCAGAAGCCGGCGAGCTGCCCCGCCTTCTCCTCGGGGGTCATCCGGGCCAGCAGGCCGGCGACCCGCTCGGCGACCGGCAGCCCGGGATCCTGCCAGGGCCCGCGGATCGCGCTCGGGGCCGGGACGGCTTCGGTCATCGCTCCTCCGTGGGGGACGGCGGTGTGCGGGATGGCGGGGCGGAGGGCGGCGGCGCGGTGGAGGCGCGCACGCGCAGGTCGGTGGCCAGCTCCACGCGGGGGGTCAGCGGCGGCCGTCCGTCCAGCAGCTGGAGCAGGGTGCGGGCCGCGACGCGGCCCATCTCCTCCAGCGGCTGCCGGACGGTCGTCAGCGGCGGAGACAGCCACTCGCAGGTCGGCAGGTCGTCGAAGCCGACGACGCTCAGGTCCTCGGGGATGCGCAGCCCGGCGAGCCGGGCCGCCTGGTAGGCGCCCATGGCCTGCTCGTCGCTGCCCGCGAAGACCGCGGTGGGCGACTCGGGCAGCGCCAGCAGCTCGCGGGTGCGGGTGTACCCGCCCTGGTGGTGGAAGTCGCCGTACCGGACGAGCTCCCGGTCGACCTCGATCCCGGCGCGCTCCAGGGCCGTCCGGTAGCCGTCGACCCGGGCCTGCGTGCAGAGCATGTCGGCGGGCCCGCCGATCATCGCGATGCGGCGGTGGCCGAGCCCGATCAGGTGCTCGGTCGCGGCGAGCCCGCCGGCCCAGTTGGTGGCGCCGACGCTGGCGATCTCGGTGTCCGGCAGGTTCACCGGGTCGACCAGGACGAGCCCGACGCCGGCGCGCTCCAGCTGCTCGCGCTGGCGCCGCGTCATCCGGGACGTCACCAGGATCACCCCGTCGCTGTGGTGCAGCGCGGGCAGGTTCTGCCAGCTCGGCGGGCGGGCGTCGTCCTCGCGCACCAGCGAGACGACGACGCCGGTGCCGTGCTCGGCGCACTCGGCCTCCACCCCGCGCAGGATCTCCACCGCCCACGGGCTGTCCAGACCGGCCAGGACCAGGTCGATCAGCCCGGACCTGCGGGCGCGCCGGGACCCGCCGGGCCCCGGATAGTTGTGGGTGCGCAGCAGCGCCTCCACGCGCTCGCGGGTCGCGGCGGCCACGTCGGTGCGGCCGTTGAGGACCTTGGAGACCGTGGCGGGGGACACCCCCGCCTCGGAGGCGATCAGCGCCAGGGTCGGCCGGGACGGGGGGTCCGGCATCTCGTCGGTGGTGCGCACGGGCACGCTTCTCTCCTCCCCGAGGAAACGATTGCGAACAGTATCGCAATGTTTCGCGCTCTCCTAGCCCCCGTCCACGCCTTCTCGGACGTTCGATTTCGGTCACTCGCCGCAGAAGCCTTGACCGTGAGGGGGCCCTTTCTTAGAGTTCCACGGCAACGGCAAGCCCGAAGATTTTCGAAATGTTTCGAAGAGCGGTCCCGCCCCGCCGCTCCCGGCCGAGCCACCCCCGATCCAGGAGGCCATCATGGGCATCCCACCGCTGTCGCGCCGTTCCCTCCTCACCGCAGTCTCCGCGGGCGCCGTGCTGGCCGCCGCCGCGCCCCTGGTCGCCGCCTGCGGCGACGGCGGTTCCGGGTCGGGAGGGAAGGTGACCGTCGAGTGGATGGACATCGCGACCACCGAACCGTCCAAGTCGCTCTATCCGCAGATCGCCAAGGCCTACGAGGCGTCGCACCCGAACGTCAGGATCAAGCTCACCAACCTGGAGAACGAGGCCTACAAGTCGAAGATGACCGCGCTGGTCGCCTCGGGGAAGCTGCCGGACGTCTTCGTGACCTGGGGCGGCGGCGTGCTCAAGCAGCAGATCGACGCGGGGCTGGTGAAGGACCTCACCTCGGACGGGGCGAGCCTGCTCGGCACCATCACCCCGGTGTCGCAGAAGGCGTACCAGTTCGACGGCAAGACCTACGCCGTCCCGTACGACATGGGCATGGTCGGCTTCTGGTACAACAAGCGGCACTTCACCAAGGCCGGGATCAAGGGCACCCCCAAGACCTGGGCGGAGCTGCTGGACGCCGTCCGCAAGCTCAAGGGCGCCGGTGTCGCCCCCATCGCGCTGGCCGGGAAGGACAAGTGGCCCGGCCACTACTACTGGGCCTACCTCGCGATGCGCGTCGGCGGCATGACCGCGCTGGAGCAGGCCGCCAAGTCGAACGACTTCACCGGCCCGGCGTTCGTCCAGGCCGGGCAGCACCTCAAGGAACTGGTCGACCTCCAGCCCTTCCAGAGCGGCTTCCAGAACGCCGGCTATGACGCGCCGGGCGGCCAGGCCGCCACCATGGGCGCGGGGAAGGCCGGCATGGAGCTGATGGGGCAGTGGGCGCCCTCGGTGGAGAAGGACGCCTCCGGCAAGGGCATCGGCGACGACCTCGGCTGGTTCCCCTTCCCGACCGTCGACGGAGGCCAGGGAGCCGTCACCGACGTGTTCGGCGGCGGCAACGGCCACGCGCTCAGCAAGGACGCCCCCAAGGAGGCGCTGGACTTCCTGACGTTCCTGATGAACGGCGAGAACGAGCGCAAGCTCGTCTCCTCGGGCGCCTTCATGCCGGTCGTCAAGGGAGCCGAGAGCGCGCTGGACGACCCGAACCGCAAGCAGGTCGCGCAGGCGCTGGACGGCTCCAGCGGGTTCCAGCTCTACCTGGACCAGGCCTTCCCGCCCGCCGTCGGGCAGCAGGTCAACGACAGCGTCGCGGCCCTCGTCGGCGGCAAGGGGACCCCGGAAGAGGTCGCCCAGCAGGTGACCAAGGCGGCCAAGAGCCAATGACCCACACGATCCGGGGCTCCGCCACGACCGGCGACCGGCCGCGGCCCGCCGTGCGGGCCCCGCGGGGGCGGGCCCGCGGCGCGCCGGCGGGGCGGCGGCTGCGCGGCTGGATGTCCGCGACCTGGTTCCTCCTCCCGGCGCTGCTGCTGTTCCTCTTCTTCGTGCTGATCCCGATCTTCGTCGCGTTCTACACGAGCTTCTTCACCTGGGGCGGCTTCGGCCGGCCGGAGGACTTCGCCGGCCTGGACAACTACCGGAAGCTGGCCGGCGACCCCGTCTTCCGCGGCGACCTGTGGCGCGGCCTGGTCATGGTCATCCTGTCGATCGCCGTCCAGCTGCCGATCGCGCTCGGCACGGCCGTCCTGCTCAACCAGCGGATGCGCGGCCGCGCGGTCTACCGGGCGGTCTTCTTCGCGCCCTACATCCTGTCCGAGGTGATCGCCGGAGTGCTGTTCGGCATCATCTTCCTGCCGGGCACCGGGCTCGCCGACACGCTCGTCGGGGACCTGCCCCTCGTCGGCGGCCTCGCCAGCCGGTGGTTCTCCGACCCGGGCACCGCGCTGCCCACCCTGTTCGCCGTCATGACCTGGAAGTACTTCGGCTTCCACATGATGATCTACCTCGCCGGGCTGCAGGGCGTCCCCGCCGAGGTGCTGGAGGCGGCCTCGATCGACGGGGCCGGGCCGTGGCGGCGGTTCCGCGGCGTCACGCTGCCGCTGCTCGCGCCGACGCTGCGGATCAGCGTGTTCCTGTCCGTCATCGGCTCGATCCAGTTGTTCGACCTCGTGTGGGTCATCACGACCGGCGGGCCGACGCATTCCACGGAGACGATGGCCGTCACCATGTTCCAGTTCGGGTTCAAGCGGTACCAGATGGGCTACGCGAGCGCGATCAGCGTGGCCATGTTCCTCATCAGCATGGTCTTCTCCCTGCTCTACCAGCGCTACGCGCTGCGCCGCGACCTGCAGGGCGCCGTCACCTCCGCGGGAGGCCGCCCATGAGGGCGGCCCTCGCGCGGAGCGCGTCCCGGCACACCCTGGTGTGGGTGCTCGGCTCCTTCATCGTCGTGCCGCTGCTGTACGCGGTCGTCTCCGGCTTCAAGACCACGGGCGACCTCACCACGGATCCGGTCGGGCTGCCCTCGCCCTGGAAGACGTCGAACTACACCGGCATCCTGTCGTCCGGCGACTTCTGGCGGCAGCTCGGCAACAGCGTGATGATCGCCGTCGCCACCACGCTGCTCACGGTCGCGGCGGCGGCGCTCGCGGCGTTCGCGTTCGCCCGCTACGCCTTCCGGGGCCGCGAGTTCTTCTTCACGCTGTTCGCGGCCGGCCTGATGTTCCCGCCGGCGGTGGCGGTGCTGCCGCTGTTCGTCCTGCTGCGCTCGTTCGGGCTGCTGGACAACCCGCTCGGCGTCATCCTGCCGCAGGCCGCGTTCGCGCTGCCCATCACGATCATCATCCTGCGCTCGTTCTTCCGGACGATCCCGGCGGAGCTGGAGGAGGCGGCGATCATGGACGGCTGCACCCGGTTCGGGTTCTTCTGGCGCATCCTGCTGCCGATGGCGAGGCCCGCCCTCGGCACC
Source organism: Actinomadura sp. NPDC048032 (assembly GCF_040653175.1). Classification (NCBI taxonomy): domain Bacteria; kingdom Bacillati; phylum Actinomycetota; class Actinomycetes; order Streptosporangiales; family Thermomonosporaceae; genus Actinomadura; species Actinomadura sp. NPDC048032. Next base: position 3,278 of record NZ_JBEZJP010000223.1, on the reverse strand, counting down.
GTGTCGGTCCTGGCCATCGTGACGAGCTGGAACAACTTCTTCCTCCCGCTGCTGGTGCTGGCCGATCCGAAATGGCAGACGATCCCCGTGGGCATCCAGCAGTTCCAGGGGCAGTATTCGACGAACTACGCGCTCGTCATCGCCTACATCGTGCTGGCGATGGCGCCCGCCATCGCCTTCTACGCGGTGGCCGAGCGCCAGCTGATCGGAGGGCTCACCGCGGGCGCGACGAAGGGCTGAGCCCTGCCTCCGCGCCCGCGCCTCCGGCGGCCGATGAAAGCCTGAAAGGCCCGTTCACGAGCCCTGCGAGGCGGAGTTAGCGTCCGCTGGACAGCACTCTCTGGCCCGGTGACGGGAGGAACATGGGCAAGCGAAGACGAAGGGCACTGGCCGCGGGGGCGGTGCTCGGCCCCGCGATGATCGCCGGCGCGCTGCTGACGGCCGCGCCGGCGTCCGCGCACGGCGCGATGATGGTGCCCGGCAGCCGCACCTACCTGTGCTGGAAGGACGGCCTGAGCCCGACCGGGCAGATCGTCCCGCACAACCCGGCCTGCGCGGCGGCGGTCGCGCAGAGCGGCCCCAACTCGCTCTACAACTGGTTCGCCGTCCTGCGCTCGGACGGGGCGGGCCGCACCCGCGGCTTCATCCCCGACGGGAAGCTGTGCAGCGGCGGCGCGGTCGTCTACGACTTCGGCGGCTACGACCTCGCCCGCGACGACTGGCCGGTCACGCACCTGACCTCCGGCGCCGACATCGAGTTCCGGTACAACAAGTGGGCGGCCCATCCCGGAACGTTCCGCACCTACGTCACGAAGGACAGCTGGAGCCCGACCAGGCCCCTCAGCTGGGACGACCTGGAGGACCAGCCGTTCTACAGCGTCACCGACCCGCCGAGCGTCGGCTCGCCCGGCAGCGAGGACGCCTACTACCACTGGAACGCGAAGCTGCCGTCCGGCAAGAGCGGCCGCCACCTCTTGTACACCGTGTGGCAGCGCTCGGACAGCAACGAGACGTTCTACGGCTGCTCCGACGTGGTCTTCGACGGAGGCAACGGCGAGGTGACGGGCGTCGGCGAGGACGGCGGCGGCCCGACCGACCCGCCGACCGACCCGCCCGGCGACCCGGGCAAGGTCTGCAAGGCCGGGTACCGCTCCGTCGGCAGCTGGAACGGCGGCTACCAGGGCGAGATCACCGTCACCAACACCGGCACGCTCCCGCTGGGCGGCTGGATGGCCCACTTCACCTTCGCCAACGGCGAGACCGTCGACAGCCTCTGGAACGGCGGCTTCACGCAGTCCGGTCCAGACGTCACGGTCAAGAACGCGAACTACAACGGCGCGCTCGCCGTGGGGGCGTCGACCACGTTCGGGTTCACGGTGAAGGCCCCGGGCTCGCCGACCGCGCTCGAACCGCACTGCATGACTTCCTGAGGCCCGGGCAGAACGCGGCCCGCGGCGTCCGACCGGGGACGCCGCGGGCCGTTCCCTTTCGGGGCCCGCCTCCAGGACGGGAAGAGGCCCCGTGACCGGAGCGGGTCACGGGGCCGTTTCCGTGGTGGCCGGTTACCGGACGGGCGGGTTGGCGTTCTTGAGCAGCTCCTGGAACTGGGCGGAGAACCAGTGCCCGGACAGCGGGGCGTCCGCCAGCGCGCCGCTCATGTTGTTGTTGTTGCGCGGGTTGCCGGTGTACGTGGGGTCGCACATCCGGTCGAAGCCCTTGCCCTCGTCGTTCGGGATCTCCTTGCTGGCGCCGTCCGACTCACCCGGGGGCTTCATCCACACGTAGGCGTCGATGCCCGCGGCGGGGGCCGCCTTGGGCCGCTCGCCGAGGCCCGCGCCCGCCTGGTTGCACCAGTTGCCGAGGTGGATGCGCCGGTCGGTCCGGCTGCCGTCCACGTAGGCGTCCACGCTGGTCTTCGGGCCGGGACCGGTCGGGCGGTTCGCGCCGCCCCAGCCGTTGCGGCTCGTGTCGATGAGCATGCCGATGCCCGAGTCGAACCCGTCCTTGACGAGTTCCTGCCGGAACGCCTGCGCGTAGGAGAGCTCGTCGACATACCGGTTCCAGTCGACCCACTTGGACTGCCGGACGGACGTGCCGTTCACGGTGTCGTTGATGGTGAAGTAGGGCTCCTGCAGGGCCCCGTAGTTGGCGGTGTTGGTGATGAACCCGGCGACGTTGTTCTTGGAGCCGGACGACTGCGCGACGGTCGCGAGCAGCTGCGCGGTCGGACCGAAGTTGTCGTCCCAGCCGATCCAGCCGTGGTGGCCCACGTCGAGGTAGTTGTAGACGTTGGAGATGGCGCCGAGCTTCTGCAGCGCGTAGGCGATGCCCTTCTCGTAGTTGCCGTTGGCCTTCATCGTGTCGCAGGCGGGGGTGGCCGTCGGCCGGCCTCCGGCGTTGGTGATGAGGTTCGGCAGCGAGTCGATCTCCACGACCGTGACGATCCGCAGGCCCGCGTACTTCGCGTCGCCGAGGATCTGCGCGATCGGGTCGATGAACTGCGTCTTGTACTTGTCGAGGTCGTTCGGCCCGAGTTCGCCGTTGGAGGCCAGCGCGGAGCAGTCACGCCCGGGCAGGTCGTAGACGACGAGCTGGACCACACCGGCGCCCTGGTCGAGGGCCTTGTCGAGGTGGGCGCGCAGGCCCATGGAGCCGTTCGCCCCCTGGATCGCGGCGATCCTGTCCAGCCACACGCCGGTCGGCTGGCCGGAGACCGCGCTGCCGCCCGGCTCAGCCGCGGCCTTGGCCGACCACTCGGGGTTCACGTACGCCTTCACCCCGGCGTAGGGGTTGTCGACGCGGTTGCCCGGAGGCGGATCGGTGGGCGGATCGGTGGGCGGGTCGGTCGGTCCCGCCGACCCTGTGCAGACGGTCCCGTTCAGCTTGAACTGGGCGGGCGCCTGGTTGGCGCCGGAGTAGGTGCCCTGGAAGCCGGGGTTGGCCGTCGCGTTGGTCGCCAGCGTCTGGGCCCAGCTCGGGCTCTTCACGGTGACGTGCTTGCCGGACTGGGCGAACGTCCCGTTCCAGCCAGAGGTCACCTGCTGGTTGCCGGCGAAGTCCCACTCCAGCGTCCAGCCGCCGCTGATCGGGTCGCCGAGGTTGGTGACCGTCACGGAGGCGGTGAAGCCCGTGCCCCAGTCGTTCGTCGTGTAGTCGACCTTGCAGCCGGCGGCCGCGCTGGCCTGGGCCTGGGCCAGCTGCCTACACGGGGCCCTTCAACCGGCGGACGAACGCCCCCGTCCTGTTCGTGGGCAACTACTACGACCCGGCCACGAACT